>JBGSIG010000807.1:0-4564 GCA_041742655.1 Ferruginibacter sp.
TTTATCTTCGGCTCCGTACCACTTGGCCGGGCAGAAATTTTGGTTCCATCATTCAATAAAAACTGAAGCACATTACTTTTTGGTAATTCTATTTTATACGTTTCGCCGGTTTGTAAATTTTTACCCACTTGCAATTCATAATCCAACAAATGTGCTACGGCAACACCATCAATGGTTTTCGGCGGATTGCGTCGGTAGCCTTCCATCATGTCAGCAATTTCTTTTGCGCCGTTCATTCCTTTTTTTGTAATGCTTACCAGGTTTTCTTTAAACAACCCGTATTCTACATAAAGGTCAATCAGTTTGGCGTATAAACTGCGTCCTTTGCTTTTTTCAAATGCTGCCATTTCGCAAAGCAGCGCAACAGCACTAATAGCATCTTTATCCCTTACCTTATCCCCCACCATCAGTCCAAAACTTTCCTCTCCACCAATGATATAGTTTTCTTTTCCTTCTTTTTCCTTTATCAAAGACGCTATCCATTTAAATCCGGTAAGCACATTGTAACAGGCCACTTTACTTTTAGCCGCAATATTATCGATCATGTCGGTGGTCACAATTGTTTTCACCACCATGTCGGTTGGCTGCGCAATACCTTTTGTTTTTCTTGCTTCAATTAAATAATTAAATGCAAGCACCGCTGTTTGATTTCCATTCATCAATATCCATTCGCCGTTTGTATTTTTAACTCCAATGCCTACACGATCACTATCCGGATCGGTACCCAGTAAAATATCCGCATCAATCTTATTTGCCTTTGCGAGGCCGATACTCATGGCTTCTTTTTCTTCGGGATTTGGATAAACTACTGTGGGGAAATTGCCATCGGGTACGCTCTGCTCCTCTACAATACATACATTATCAAAACCAAATTTTGCTAACACCTGCGGTACCAGCGTAATGCCAGTGCCATGAATGGGAGTAAATACAATTTTTAAATCATGCTGCTCAGTACACATATCAGGATACACGCTTAAACCCTTTACCATGGTCAAATACGCTTCGTCCATATCATTGCCTATGATGGTAATGTTCGCTTCGCCCCCACTCCACTTTACATCATCTACCGATGCTATTTTATCTACTTCTATAATTACATTTTCGTCGTGGGGTGTTACCATCTGTGCACCATCATCCCAGTATGCCTTATAACCATTGTATTCCTTGGGGTTGTGCGAAGCTGTACATACTACTCCACCTTTGCAACCCAAATTACGGATGGCGAAACTTAGTTCAGGTGTAGGCCGCAATGCTTCGAACAAAAAAACTTTTATTCCGTTGGCGGCAAAAACGTTGGCTGTTGTTTCAGCAAAAAAACGGCTGTTGTTTCGGCAATCATGCGCTATCGCCACTTTTATTTCTCCGTTGAAACATTTTTTTAAATAATTTGCGTATCCCTGGGTTGCCATACCAACAGTATACTTGTTCATTCGGTTGGTACCAACACCCATAAGGCCTCGTAACCCACCTGTACCAAATTCAAGGTTCTTATAAAAGGCATCGGCCAGTTCATCCGGGTTATCTTTTTCTAATTGGGTGATGGCATCTTTTACTGATTGATCATAGTTGCCAGATAACCAGTTTTCTATTTTTTGTTGAATATTTGCTTCCATGGCTTAATAATTTATATCCTCAAAAATAAATGTTTCGTATGTTATTAACATCAGATACTGTTATTTTTGTTTTTTATGAATCCAATCTTACATTGTTTCCCTATCAAAATAGTCAAACCTGTTGAACAAACAGGACCAAACTATGTTTTTTATAGGTGGATGTTGAGCATTTTTTTCAGCATTACTATTTGCGCTACTGTTACTGCTCAAGATTCTACTTCTGTTGCTTTTTATGACACGATACCCTACGCAGTCAAGGATTCACTGCCTGCTGGCCAATTAAAAACTACAGACTCTTCTACTAAAAAAACGCTCACTCCAGAACAGGTTAAAAAACGGGTAAAAATTGTTACGGCCGCCAATATAGTGGGCTACACCGCCATTTTGGTATATCTCAACCAGGCGTGGTATGCGGATTACCCTCGCGGCAATTTTCATTTTTTTGACGACAGTGGTGAGTGGCTGCAGGTAGATAAAGTAGGACACATGTTTGGTGCCTATATCGAAAGCCGGGCCAGTTACGAATTATGGAAGTGGTCGGGCATTGACCATAAAAAAGCCATTTGGCTTGGTGGACTAAGTGGTGTAGCCTATCAGTCAATTATTGAAATATTAGATGGTTTTAGCGAAGAGTGGGGCTTTAGCTGGGCCGATTTTGGCGCCAACGTTGCGGGCAGTGCAATTTTTCTTGGCCAGCAATTTGGCTGGGATGAACAAAGAATTAAGATAAAATTTTCTTCTCACATTACAAATTACAGCGATCCTGAATTGCAAAAACGTGCTGATGAAATATTTGGCAGTTCGGCTGCCCAACGGTATATAAAAGATTATAATGCGCAAACCTACTGGGCAAGTGTAAATTTAAAATCGTTTCTGCCGAAATCAAATTTACCACCGTGGCTTTCCGTTGCAGTTGGTTATGGTGCCGACGGTATGTTTGGTGCTAATGAAAATATTGGATATGATGGTGAGGGTAATGTTACTTTCGACAGAAAGGATGTTAAGCGGTATCGCCAATGGTACCTGGCACCCGATGTTGATTTTACTAAAATAAAAACCAATAGCAAAGCGGTGCGATTTCTGTTAACGGTATTGAGTGCATTCAAATTCCCTACGCCCAGCCTTGAGTTCAGCAACGGAAAATTTAAAGTAGTAGCGATGCATTTTTAGACACTAAAACAATCATTAAAACATTAAAAATAGAGGCTGAAACAGTAAATTATTTAACTCTCCGCAAGTCACCCCTTCGAGGGATTTAGGGGGCTGTCTCCATCCAGGCTCCTGCCACCTCTTCTCCCTCCACTTCCACAAAAATATGTTCATCGAAGGTCGTAGAAATTGAAATGCCGACATAATCAACCAGCACGGGAAATGATTTATGTGTCCGCTCCACTAAAGCAAGTGTTTGAATTTTTTTTGGATAGGCCTCCAGTAAAGGCTTTAAAGCGTATAGCATGGTTCTGCCACTATTGGCCACATCATCAATCAACAAAATAACTTTACCATTAAAATCGAAGTCTGGTGCAATGGTAACCGCTGCCGGTTTTCTTTTATCAAGACTTAAAGACGCCACAATTACCTCCCCTTTAAAAACACCCTGCAAGTGACGACTTATATTGCGGGCGATGATTACGCCGTTTTCTTTAATTCCCATCAGCACCAGTTGCGGCTCGCCATAATTTCGTTCTGCCACTTCCATTGCCATCCGGCGAAGTTTTTTTGCGGCGGTTACTTTTGAGAGAATATATTTTTTATCTGCCATGCTGATATTGGTTATTAGTGTTTACACGAAATTATAGCAATAATCAATCATTATACATAATTAGTGTATCTGGCTTTTCATAATTACCTTAGCCATACAATACAGCGTATGCACTTTGTTCCTCAAATCATTTTCCTAGTTATACTGGCATCGGCCGTGTGGCTATTTGCAAAAAACATTTTGCAAATACGCCGTAATATTTTTTTAGGGCAACCAGAAGACTTTACTGACAATAAACCATTGCGCTGGAGAAATATGCTGTTACTGGCATTTGGGCAAAAGAAGATGTTTAAAAACCCACTGGTAGCGGTAATGCATTTTGTAATATATGCCGGCTTTATCATCATTAATCTTGAAGTATTGGAAATAGTATTGGATGGCATATTTGGCACTCACCGTTTATTTTATCCCTTTCTCGGCGGGTTTTATACTTTCCTTATTAATTTTTTTGAAATACTGGCGGTAGGTGTAATTGCAGTGTGCGTAATATTTTTAATAAGAAGAAACCTGCTTAAATTAAAGCGCTTCATAAGCAAAGACCTGGCTGGTTGGCCGCATAGTGATGCCAATTATATTTTAATTGCCGAGATTATTTTAATGAGCTTGTTCTTAAAAATGAATGCAGCCGAGAGGGCATTGCAGCTTCAGGGCATAGCGCATTATCAAGACACGGGTGGTTTTATAGTTTCAGGTTTGTTGGTCCCGTTTTTCAGTAATTTCTCGTCCCCTACATTAATGCTGTTTGAAAGAAGTTGCTGGTGGCTGCACATTGTTGGCATACTTGCTTTTTTAAATTACCTACCTTACAGCAAACACCTGCACATCATTTTTGCTTTTCCAAACGCATATTATGCAAGGCTGCCAGTGTTGGGTAAAATGACCAATATGCCCTTGGTACAAAATGAGGTTAAGTATATGATGCAGCCCGAGTTGGCTCCTACCGGTGACGCACAACCTATGCGGTTCGGCGCGAAGGATATCTTTGATTTAAGTTGGAAAAATTTACTGGATGCATACAGTTGCACCGAATGCGGCCGTTGCAGTGCAGCCTGCCCGGCAAATATTACGGGTAAATTATTAAGCCCCAGAAAAATTATGATGGATACCCGCGATCGTGCTACTGAAGTTGGTAAAAACATTGCCGTCAACGGAACTTTTAAAGATGATGGAAAGGCGTTGATGAAAGATT
>JBGSIG010000808.1:0-7393 GCA_041742655.1 Ferruginibacter sp.
CGTTAAGCGTGATTAAATTTCAAAACGGCGTTGTGTTCAATAATTATATTCATGCGGTTGACGAAGTAGGTTATTTTGGATTTGAAAACTGTACCGATGAAATTATTCCTGAACTAATTATTCCTTCTTACAATTCATCGGGTAAAGGAAATGCAGGAAATAGTGTAGAAGGGCAGGGGCTTGAAAGGTTAGGATATGCGAAGGGGAGTCTTACAAAAGGGAAAAATTTCCTGCGTTATCATCAGCCGACAACAAATAGTAATTATTACGAAGTGCTGGTGCAATGGCGAATATTGCCTGGTAAAATAATTGGGCAATGGACGATTACAAACAATAAAAAAGCAGTATTGCCTGGTATTAATATTGCATTAGAAGAACCCACGGGGTGGGACACCCATGTAGCCTGGTGGAAAAATTATTGGAGCCGTTCCTCTATCTCCATTCCGGATAGCATTATAGAAAAACAATATTATTTAGAGATGTACAAATTTGGTTGTGTGGCCAGGAGCAATACTCCACCAATTTCGTTGCAGGCAATTTGGACAGCAGACAATGGAAACCTTCCGCCATGGAAGGGAGATTTGCACCACGACCTGAATACAGAATTAAGTTATTGGCCGGGCTACACAGGTAACCATCTTGATCTGACCGCTTCTTTTACTAACTGGTTGTGGAAAGCGAAGACCGAAAATGAAAGATGGACGAAACAATATTTTGGTATAGATGGTCTAAATGTGCCCGGTGTAACCACCATTAGCGGAAAGCCAATGGGCGGCTGGATACAATATGCTATGAGCCCCACCACTGCTGCCTGGTTGGCACAACATTTTTACTGGCAATGGAAATATGGGATGGACACGAAATTTTTAAAAGAAAGATGCCTTCCATATTTCGATGCTGTTGAAAATTATTTTTTAAAAATTCGAATAACCGATCCCGTTACACATCAGTATCAATTGCCGCTCAGTTCCAGCCCGGAGTATAACGATAATAGCATTAACGCATGGTTCACTAAGTTTACGAACTACGATCTGGCCTTGGTTAAAAATTTATACCAGGAGTATGTCGAAGTATCACAAACAGCCACTGGACGATATCCAAAGGAAATATTTTTGGATAGTGAGTTATTCCCCGCATTAGATACTAATTATACTGGTCTTACCATTGCTCCCAATCAAAACCTCGATGAGTCTCACCGGCACCATGCACAATTAATGGCCATGTATCCGATGGCTTTATTAAATGCAGACGATGAAACAGATAAAGCCATCATGGATAAAAGTATCCGGTGGCTTGAGAAGAAAGGAACGAGGGCATGGTGTGGTTATTCCTTTAGCTGGGCTGCCAGCCTTTATGCAAGAGCGGGGGAAGGAAATAATGCGCTTAAAATGCTGCAAATATTTGCCAATAATTTTGTTTCAATAAATAGCTTTCATTTAAATGGCGATCAACGGGGCGGGCAATATTCTAACTATACTTACCGGCCATTTACGCTGGAAGGCAATTTTGCTTTTGCACAGGGCCTTCATGAGATGCTGTTGCAAAGCAGCTTTGGATACATAGAAGTTTTTCCGGCTTTACCGACAGCGTGGAAGAATGTTTCTTTTAAAACTTTAAGAACAGAAGGTGCTTTTCTTGTTTCTGCCATAATGGACGGCGGCAGTATTATGGAAGTAAAAATTACTGCAGAAGCCGGCGGCTTATTAAATTTGAAACTTCCTTTTAAAACATTTTATATAGACGGCGGCCAAAAGAAATACAGTCTTGATAAAAATATGATTGCAGTAAAAATGCTAAAGGGCGAGACCATCGTGATAAAGAATGGATTTGAATAAGTTTACCGAAGATGAAAATACAAATTTGAGATGAGCCACTTAAATGTTGAAGGTTTAAACGGGTATAATGCAACATCGCCGGTGAGTGAGGTAGCTATTCTTTTGGATAGCATTAGCAGGCATTCAATAAGCCAGGCTCCCTGGATAAAGTACAATTACCTGCCACTTGTTCATGTAGCAATCGGCCATGGAAAAGATTGTGTTTTTTTGAAATATTATGTAAAAGAGAAAAGTATTCGGTCCGTCAACACGGAAATCAACAGCGCAGTGTATGAAGACAGTTGCGTGGAATTTTTTATAAGCTTTGGTGACGAAAAAACCTATTACAATTTCGAATTCAATTGTATTGGAACACCGCTAGCAGGATTTGGGGAAAGCCGGGAAAGGCGGGTGATGCTTGACAATGATTTAGTTAGTAACATTCAATGTCATTCGGTAATAGAGAGTCAGAAGGGCAGTGACATACACTGGGAGTTAACTGTAATGATCCCGGTTTCGTTGTTTTGTTATCATACACTGGATACCCTTGAAGGAAAAAATTGCAAAGCAAATTTTTATAAATGCGGGGATCTTTTACCAATGCCACACTTTGTAAGCTGGACAGCTATTGACTGGCCGGAGCCAAACTTTCATTTGCCGCAATTTTTTGGCAGCTTGACGTTTAAGTAATTGTAAAATATTGTGGAAGGTGAATGAAAATTTAGAGAATGTGGTGCAGGCGATTTTAAAGTTGTGTAAACGTTTGACTTAAGTTTGAATAACTAATTAAACTAATTTCCATGGCTGTTAAAAATTAGTTTTTAGGATTATGTTGAAAATTTCAGCCTTTTTATTCGCACCCTTGATTTTTTTGTTTCTTTTTTTATCAGGAAAAAAAGAAAAATGAGGCCTAGCACAAAATAAATAGAGGCATTACGAACCAAATGTTTAATCGTATTAATTTTTAAAGTCCCTATTGTTACTGAAAGAACATTCCCAATCAAAAGAACTGATTGAAAAAAAAATAATAAGAATTGCAAAATACTGATATGAATACCAATATTGAAATACCACAAGAAGTTTTACATGCATTTGGTTATTATGACAACTTTAAAATTACACAAAACGGGGATGGATTAATTAATACTACTTTTTTTATTAAGGCAGGTAAAACCAAAGCGGTATTGCAAAAAATAAACCGCAGCGTATTTATAAATGCAGAAGCCATCCAGTCGAACTATCTGAAAGTATATAATTTTATAGAGCAGCATACACCGGAGTTTATGATTCCTAAGCCCTTGGTTGCCTGCATCTGCGATTCTTTTTTTGTGGATAGCATGGGTGATTTTTGGCGTGGGTTTCAGTACGTAGACAACAGCACGACAAAACATTTTATTTCGGATGCAAAGGATGCTTATACCGTGGCTGCATTGTTTGGCAGGTTGTTGAAAGCATTGGATGGTTTTGCGGTAGAGCAATTGCAGGAAACCATTCCTCAATTTCATAATCTGCATTTGCGTTACCAGCAATTTGCAAGTGCTGTGAAAGAGTGCGATAAAAAAAGAAAAGCAAAAGCTGTATTACTTATCGAAGAATTAACAAAGCGCAAAAAATATGTTGCATTATACGACAAAGTGGTAACGCAGAAAAATAAATTTCCTTTGCGGGTGTTGCACCACGATGCTAAAATTGCCAATATATTATTTGATAAAAAAAATGGTAAAGTTTTATGTGCAGTAGATTTTGATACGCTGATGCCGGGCTACTTTTTTTCTGATTTTGGCGACCTCGTAAGGGCATCTGCCTGCAGTGCTGATGAAGAAGAGACCGATCTTTCTAAGGTTTTTATTAACCACGGATATTTTGAGGCACTCTTAAAAGGTTACCTTGACGAAACGCAGAATATCTTAACAGAAAGTGAAAAGGAATTATTGGTTTATAGTGGTCATCTTTTACTTTACATGCAATCCCTTCGCTTTGCAACCGACTATTTGCTAGGTGACGTTTATTATAAAACTTCTTATCCAAACCAAAATTTTAACCGGGCCATGAACCAGTTGACCTTACTGGAGTCGCTGGAAAAGTTGGTTCCAGCATTTGTAACAGCGGAATAGTGTGGAAAGTTGTAAATCTATTTTTTACAAAATTGCCATTTCATTGAAAACTAGTTTAATTTCATCTGCAAAAAAATGCTATGAATTTAGGAAGCTGCCTGCAAAAGCAAGTACAAATCGAATCCCTTAAATTAATATCCCTAATAAATAAAATAGTAACTAACAGAAATAGTAGTTTCCTAAACCGCTGTACAATAATTTTATATTTAATAATTTTCAGTAGTACTCATCAAGCCTTTGCACAAGGCACTACCATCCCCATTGAGACAGAAAAAAATGTAATGGTGTTGCAGGCCGATAAAGATAACCGGCTTTGTATAACATATTTTGGCAGCAGGCTGATGAATAAAAATGAATACAGTGTAATATCGAAGCAATATAAGTCAGACGATGAGAATGGTCTTTATAACGCAGCCTACACACCAGCAGGTTCGTGGAATCTTGTTGAACCTGCTTTACAGATTACGCATGGTGATGGAAATACTTCACTCGATTTAAAATTTGTAAGTGTTGATACAAAGAAGACTGATGACAATGTAAGCCAGGTAAATATTTTATTGAAAGACCCAGTGTATGGAACTGAAGTGACACTTTGCTATAAAACTTATTATCAAGAGAATGTGGTGGAGCAATGGAGCATCATAAAAAATGCAGAAAAGAAACCCATTAAAATGCAGAAATATGCTTCGGCAAATTTATATTTTATTGCACACGATTATTACCTGGTGCACTACAACGGAAGCTGGGCAAAGGAAATGGCGCCTGAAGAAGATCTGCTGACGCACGGCATAAAATCTATTGATTCAAAACTGGGTACAAGGGCCAATCTTTTCGAACCTTCTACATTTATGGTTTCATTTGATAAGCCGGCTACAGAAGATGAAGGGAAAGTTATATTCGGTCAACTGGCATGGTCAGGGAATTTTAAAATTGATTTTGAAGTTGACTCTTATAAAAACCTGCGGCTTATTGCAGGTATTAATCCTTATGCATCTGAATATGTATTGGCGGCAGGGCAAAGTTTTATTACGCCCGCTTTTATTTATACTTTTTCCGACAACGGTAAAGGAGAGGCCAGCCGCAATCTTCATCACTGGGCAACCAAATACAGGATACCCGATGGCGAGGGAAGCAGGCTTACCTTATTGAACAATTGGGAAGCCACTTTTTTTAATTTTGATGAAAGCAAACTGACTAATCTTTTTGCCGGAGCAAAAAAATTAGGCGTAGATATGTTTTTGCTGGATGATGGCTGGTTTGGAAATAAATATCCACGCAACGGCGATAATGCTGGCTTGGGCGATTGGCAGGAGAATGTAAAAAAATTACCACACGGCCTTGGCTACCTGGTAAAAGAAGCACAGGCTTCAGGAATAAAATTTGGTATTTGGGTTGAACCGGAAATGGTAAGCCCCAAAAGTGAATTGTACGAAAAACATAAAGACTGGGTGATACGCCAGCCTGAACGTGCCGAAAAATATTACCGTAACCAGTTGGTGTTAGATCTGTCAAATCCCGAAGTGCAAAATTTTGTTTATGGTGTGCTGGACACGTTGTTTACAAAAAATCCTACGCTTGCCTTTATTAAATGGGATTGCAATGCTGTGATGTTTAATCCACATTCTGCCTACCTGCAAAAGCAGGGATTGCCGCAATCGTTGTTGTATGTGGACTATGTAAAAGGGTTGTATAAAGTGCTGGAGAGATTGCGGGCTAAATATCCTAAAGTGCCCATGATGCTTTGCAGCGGTGGTGGCGGCCGTGTTGATTATGGGGCGTTGCAATACTTTACTGAATACTGGCCCAGCGATAATACAGACCCGATGGAACGTATCAATATTCAATGGGAATATTCTTATTTCTTTCCCGCCATTGCAAGCTGTAACCATATAACAGACTGGAGTAATGCGCCGCTAAAATTTAGAACAGATGTTGCCATGATGGGTAAAATGGGTTACGATATTGTGGTAGATAAATTAAGTGAAAAAGATCTTCAGTTTAGTCAACAGTCAATTACAACTTATCGTTCAATAAGCGACCTGGTTTGGCATGGCGATATGTATCGTTTAGCCGATCCAAAGGAAAACCCCGTGGCATCGTTAATGTTTGCCAATGCAGAAAAAAGCAGGGCTGTTGTTTTTAATTATCTTACAAGCGCTAAATTCAGGATAACAAATATGGCTGGCCCTATTCGTTTAAAAGGATTGGATGCAAATAAAAAATACACAGTAAAAGAAATTAATTTATATCCCGGCACTACATCAACCATTAAAAAAGACAACATTTATTCAGGTAATTTTTTAATGGCTGTTGGTATTAATCCTTCTATCAATGCCGCAAGAAGCAGCGTATTGCTGGAGGTAAATGAAGTGAAATAAACTGGCTTTCAGATGCTTCGATACGATCCATTTAAAATTGTGGCGTTTTATTAAGAACTAAAGAATGAGCAAATCGCCATTTAGGCATAAAGAACATAAAAAAACGTCTTAACGCCTTAACGGCAAAATTAATTAACCCGAATATGCTGATACAAAGCACCGCTTTATTAGTCATCCGCCGTGTTTTTCATTTTCATTAACAAGCTGTATGCCCCTTTCAATACAAATGTTTCTTTAACCAGTTTTTCATCAATACTAATTTCTGTAAAGCCGTTCTCAGCATTCCCTGTTTTCACTTCCACCATTTCAAACTGATTTTTACCTTTATCAATAAATAAATATTGTTTGTTTTCAAAATTAACCAAAGCATCATCCGGTGCCGCCAGTGCTGTATTACTTTTCAATTCTATGTCTGCATTCATAAACATTCCTGGCAATAAAGATTTGTCGTATTGCTCAAAATGACAATGCACTTCGGCACTTCTTTCTGCAGAAACGTTCTTGCTGATTAGAATTATTTCACAGAGGTATTTTTTACCCGGTTGACTATTGGTGTAAGCTACTAACTGCTGGCCGATAAAAAGTTTATCAATGTCTTTTTCAAAAATAGTCAATGCCAGGTGAATGTCTGTTGGGTTTACTAATTCAAACATCACATCGGATGGGTTAACATACTTTCCTATATTGATATTCACGGCCGTTACAAAACCGTCGATTGGCGAATGTATTTTGATACTTCTTGAAATATCTCCAGCACTTATTCTTCCCGGATTTAACCCAATTAGTTTCAGCTTTTCTTCTAATGACTTTACCAATACAGCTTGTATTTGGTACGCTGCTTTGGCTTGTTCATAAACTTTATCGCTGGTAGCTTTGCTTAGGTTTAATTCTTTTTGCCGGTTGTATTCACTTTCAGTATAACTACACTGCGCTTTGGCTGTCAGAAAATCCTGTTGCAACTGTATGTATTGCTGGTCTTCCATTACAGCCAATATTTCACCTTTGTTTACATGTAAGCCGGGTAGCAGTTCGGACGATTTTAAATAGCCGCCTAAAGGCACACTTATAGAAACCTTGTTTTGTGGGG
>JBGSIG010000809.1:0-6742 GCA_041742655.1 Ferruginibacter sp.
GATACATTGATCTAAATAAATCCTCAGGATCAAGTTCTATAATTTTATCGTTGTCGCCCGTGTCAATTGCAATGGCGTCTCCATTACGGCAACAACCGATAACAATGTATTTGTCAAACTTTAACTTGTCTTCTATAAAGTCGTATTGTTCTGTCAATCTGTTAATGCTATAGGGAAGATCGTCGGTGTAATTTACAAAAGACAAATCGGGTCCGCAATTGCCGGTAAGCCCAGCAGTGTTAAGAAAGTCGGTGGAAAATTTAGATAAATTAAAAGAGCAAAACGTTGACTTACTAATCGGAGATAAGGCTTCTTCTGAAGCTTTCCAACTTGTTTTAAAAGCAGGTGGCGTCATTCAACTTTTGCAGATGAATGGAGAATTTTATTCTTTTTAGAATTGTAGAACAACAACATAGTTAGAACCCTTTCTAATGAATGTTTTAAACTATCAATCATGACGCTCAAAAAGCAATTCAACAACACAACAATTTAGCCCTACAAACCCTTCTCTTCTTCCCACTTAGCCCTGCCCCATCCTGCTATTACGTGTTTGTCGCTGTGATAGGAGGAACGTACCAATGGCCCGCTTTCTACATAATCAAAACCCATTTCATACCCAATTTCACGCAGTTCTTTAAACTCATCAGGATGTACAAAACGCTGCACCTGTAAATGCTTCTTGCTTGGCTGTAAATACTGCCCGATGGTAATTACATCTACGGCACTGTCTCTTAAATCCTGCATGGTTTGTATTACTTCTTCTTTTAATTCTCCCAGGCCCAGCATGATGCCGCTTTTAGTTCTCATGCCACCTCTTTTTAAAATACGCAGGGTTTCCATGCTGCGCCAGTACTTGGCTTGTATACGCACCTGCCTTGTTAGCCGCTCCACTGTTTCAATATTATGAGATACAACTTCGGGAGCTGCATCAATTATGCGTTGTATGTTTTCAACTTCGGCCTTAAAATCTGGAATTAAAGTTTCAAGTGTAGTAGTTGGATTTAATGATTTTATAGCCTTGATGGTATTGTACCAAATAATTGAACCGCCATCTTTTATTTCATCCCTGTCTACAGAAGTCACTACGGCATGTTTTACCTTCATAAGGTTTATAGCTTCTGCTACTCTTTGTGGTTCATCCCAATCAACTGCTAAGGGCCTGCCGGTGGCCACTGCACAAAAGCCACAACTCCTTGTACAGATGTTTCCAAGTATCATAAAAGTGGCGGTGCCTTCGCCCCAGCATTCGCCCATGTTGGGGCAATTGCCACTTTCACAAATTGTATGCAGCTTATGTGTGTCAACCAAACTTCTTACATGCCTGTAATCTTCGCCAATCGGAAGCTTTACTCTCAACCAATCCGGCTTTTTTATTTTAGGTTCTACTACTCCATCAATTACCGGTAATGCTGTCATTCAATAAGATTATATATTAAAAAATATAGGGCTGCTAAATTAAACAAGTTGCTTATCGAAATGTTTGACCGCTATTTTCTCTTGCCAAAAATAATAGCTGCGTAACCACTGAAAAATAATTGCTGCGGGTCAGTATACGCCAGTTGGGGAATCTTTTTTGTATAAAATTCAGCCGTTACCCCCACCTCAATTGCGGAAATAACTTCGTTATAGCGGCCGTAATCGAACCTGATCGCCCCTTTTACATAAGCGCCTGGCGTAAGCGTAAGATCGCCCCAGCCCTGGCCAAACGTTGGCCCGGTAGCCTGCAGGAAAAAAAGATCGAAATTGTTAACAAACAACGCACTGTCCGGACCGTTATATTTAATGGCTTTACGCCTGAATGCACCGCCAGAAGTATCATACACATTAAGATAATATGTTCGCAAAAACGCAATCGAAATACCTCCGCCCACATTACCAGTGATGCTAACCCCATTTTTATTACTTTTGTTGCCAAGCAAAAACTGTTGCTGCACGCCCAACTTTACCGGGTAGAAATAATTTATCTTACCAAATATTATTGGTGCCCCTGAATATTGTTGTTGTTGATCCCTTTGCTTTTCTTCTTTTATATTTTTTCGCTCAGATATATCAAGTTGAAACAACAGTGATTTTTTTACTGATTGAGCCCTGCCTATTTCCAAAAAGCCACCCCAGCCATCATTAAGCAGCTTAAATCCAAATGCAGTGCTTTTTGGATATGTCACTACCCCTTCTTCATCCTGCGCTATCATTGCATTTATTTTTTGCTGTCGGTTTTGCTTTTTTTCTGCTTTTGTTTGCTGAGCCATTGAGGTAGCAGCAAATGCCAGGACCAGAAAAGTAAAAAGTGTTTTGCGCATGATAGGTAATTACGTAAAGGTAAATTTATGCAAAAATAGTAAAATGACTGCAACCATCCTTATGAACACGATTTTACCTATAGTAAACGGCATTTGTAAAGGCTTTGCGTTAATAGATACGGCAAGGTTAAAAATATGGTTTCATTTAAATCCTTTTGTTTTTTAGCCGGCACCGTATATGCCTCCGCCAAGCCTCAACATCAATATTGCTCTAAAGTGCAACCATAATTTGGATAGAATTGAATACTCGCTGTTAAAAAATAGTACAAACTATCTGTGATGAATTTCGAAAGTTGAAGATGAATTTCGATAGTTGAAATAGTAACAACTTTTCCCAAAAATTTAACAATTGACTGGAAAAATAAAAGCGAGAAGTTGGGAGAAAATTACACGACTATCAAACCAATAGATTTTTTATCTCAACTTTCAGTTGAAAACAGCAGTTTTTAACAACCGGTTTCCAACAGCACACTCAAGGCACCGCTTTTTACTGCAATAGGCATTTTTTAATTGTATAAGTGCTTGTGAATCGAAGGCGTTTTTGTTTTCGATACCGAGCGATACATAACCATTGGTTATATTGTTTTTTTCCGCGGCGATTTCTTCCATCCACTGCAGTGCTTTGTTTTTGTATACGGCTTCACTATGGAAATGGCCAAATGAAAAAACAACAGGAATGACAGTGTTGATAAGTAAATTATTAATCATCTGGTTGCCCAGATTTTTTTCTTTAAACAAAGTTACTTCGTCAAAAACATAGTGATAATGCCAGTAATCATTTGCAGTTACTTTTAGTAGCTTTTTCACCTTCTTCAACGACGTCGCTTCTTTTATCTCTGAAAACAAATGATGGCTTTTATTAATCAGCGCCGCTAATTGGGCCAGCCTTACAGATGGAAAATTAGCAGGCCGCATACGCAAAAAAAATAGCGACGCCTCGATAGTTTGAAGTTTATATTTGGCTTTATAAAATCTATATTCTTTTTGAAGCAAGGCCGGGTATTGATCAGTGAAATTATTTTCTAATAATCCTGCCTGCCCAAACAATAACGCTTCTAACTGTTGAATTTGATTTTTATGTTTTGCCAGGATGTTTAATGGCAAAGACCTTGCTATTTTTTCAAATGCATCACAATTAACTTTTAATCCAAAATTATTTGCCAGCAACCACCAAAATGTTTCTTCCCAATGATTGTTGTTTGCAGCAAGATAATCAACAATTAATGAGGCTTTATTTTGCAGGCGTTCAGCAAGTAAGCGGTCTTTCCAGCTTTTCCACGTAAGCAAAGCAACCTGGTGAATATTTTTTTCGCAGGCAATAAAACCTGTTGCATTCATCAGCTCATCGTACCTGCTTAGTAAAAAATTAGATATCCGGCTTTGCAATTCAAGTACGGGGAAAGACAGCCGGGCATCAACGTCATTTTGCCAAACAACATGTAATATTATATTGTTGTAATTTTTATCGTCGCTATGTTTATGAACATGCCAATCGGAAGATTTAACGTGCAACTCTATATTGCCCGCCCAGGAAGTATCTGTTACTTTAATTTTAGCCTCTAAAAAATCGGGCCCCTGGTTGGTGTTTAAAAGTCCGGGATAAATTATTTGCAGCGATTCTCCCTCAGCAGTTGCCAAACCATCACGGTTAAAATATTGAAACTGCCAGATATATTGGAGCAATTTTTCTGTCATTGCGGATGTTGATTATTGCAGTAAACATTAAATGTTTAACAAACTACAAAATCAAATTCATCCCTGCAATAGCGCCTGCATTACCCTGCTTACCGGCAACCCCATCACATTGTAAAAATCACCGGTAACAGATTTTATTCCCACCACACCAATCCACTCCTGTATGGCATATGCTCCGGCTTTATCGTATGGCTGGTACTTATCTACATAAAATGCAATTTGGTCTGCAGTTAAATTATGAAACTCCACATCTGTTGAGTCTGCAAAAGCAATTTCATTTCCATTATTTAAAATAACCACACCTGTAATTACCTTGTGTTTTTGCCCAGACAACTTAGTTAAAATAGCAATGGCATCATCCCTGTCTTTGGGTTTGCCTATCACCTCGTTGCCAAGCACTACAATAGTATCTGCCGCCAATATTGGTATAGGTGGCTGGTGTTTTTGTAAAATGGCTAAGGCTTTATTGCGGGCAATGTGTATTGCAATTTCAACTATTGGTAAATCGTTGGGATAGGATTCATCAGTAGGTTGAATCATTATTTCGAAAGACACTTCGGCCCATTCCAATAATTGTTTGCGGCGTGGCGACTGAGACGCCAGGATAATTTTTTGAATCGGGGTCGCTGTTGCATTTAATTTACTTTCGGTAGCAGTATTCATCTCATAAACTTGATTGGTACATCAAAAAAATCAACAGGTAAATTTTATACATACAATTTAAAAAGCAGCATCGATAAAATTCCCGCAAACATAATCCATTTAATGTTAGTGCTTACCTGGTGGTATTGCATGCTCACCTGGGCAACGTACAATTTACGAAGCATCAACACAAGCGGTACTATAACCAATAGTAAACAATACAATGTTATCAGCCACCATCCCAATTGCAATGCGTAAAATAAAATTATGAACAAAGCCCCTGCTAACACAACCAGCCAAACACCAGCAAATACTTTTGAGGATGGTATGCCCCAAACAATGGGCATGGTTTTGCAGTTGTATTTTGCATCCCCTTCTATGTCTTCAATATCTTTTACAACTTCCCTTACCAGGGAAATAATAAAAGCAAAACCGGCATATAGTATTGCAAATTTAAAAATGCGGTTCATGGCGGTAAAAATCTCAGCCGGAAATTCCAACCTGAAATGGTAAGTGTTGTTGGCAGCAAAATACAACACCAGTATGGTCCAGGCGGTTAATAATGAAATGATGATATTGCCCCACAATAATTTCTTTTTAAATGTAGTAGAATAAAACCAAAGCAATAAAGTGCATAGCACATTCGCCACCACTATTATGAAACTTGTTTTAAACGCAACGTACAGGCTTATCAGCAAACCAACAGCAGTAATCACCCAGTGAAATAAAATAGCCCATCTGCGTTTGATTATTTTTTCTACAACCATTTTACCGGGTTTATTTACCTGGTCGATATTGATATCAAAATAGTCATTAATGATATACCCCGCCCCGGCAATAAAAACAGAAGCTGTGACCAATAAAAAAAAAATGGGTTGAGTAAGTTGATAGGGAAGCCCAGTATAACTTGCGGGCAGTGAAGGAACAATTATGCAATAGTAAAAAAGAATCTGTGTTAAAGCAATAAAGACAAGATTGGGCCAGCGTATTAAACGAAAAAAGGCAAACAATAATTTCATGCTTTATTTGTATAGTTGATTAAGCCGAACAAACGAAAATGAACTGGCTAATTTATTTCGCCGCTATTCCCGTTGCTATATCCCAGTGGCCATTTAACTTCAACACCTTTTCTATTACGTCCCGTCCACAACCTCGTCCGCCATTTATTGGAGAAATATATTTAGATACCAGTTTAATTTCGGTTACCGCATCGGCAGGGCAGCAGGGCAACCCAACCAATTGCATGGCACTCAAATCTGGAATGTCATCGCCCATAAATAATAGCTCGTCCCATTTCAAATTGTGTTGCCGCACATACTCCAGTAATTTTTCTTTCTTATCACTCACACCTAAAAAAATATCTTTTATGCCCAGTGCTGTTAACCGTTCCATTACCGGTTCCGATTTTGCGCCGGAAATAATAACCACACGATATCCTTTTTTTACAGCAAGCTGCAAACCAAAGCCATCTTTAATATTCATGTTGCGTACCCAATCTCCCTGCACTATCAATAGCATGTCGGTAGCCAATACACCATCAACATCAAATACAAAAGTTTTTACAGGCTTAAATAATTCTAAAATATTCATACAAAAATGATAACAGGATAACAATTAAATGTCGCAAAAAAAACCGCTGAACTTACTGCTTTTCTATTTTTGACAATCTCTCCATTCGTACACCCAACTGCTCTGGATCATTTCTAAATGCCCTTCATTACTTTGTTCTGGAGTGCCAACGAAATTTGGTATTTCCAATACCCATTTGTGCAAGTCTGTAAATCGAATACGGTATATTCTGCTTTCGTTAAAGTCATCGCCAAAACGTTCATGCAACTTCATGGCTATATCTTCATAATCGTTCCAATGTATAGGGGGTTCAAAAGTCATGGTGTAAATTTGTTGATTCACCAACCAGCTGAATTGCTAATTTAATAAAATCAAAGTTTTTTATATAATTGATAAATCTTACAAAGTAGTAATAATTGGCTAATTATCGCATCACCTAAGTTCGCCAAACAAATGCTTACTCTCCTAAAAACTGGGTTTGATCCGGTAAAGTAAGTACAATTTCACCTTCGCCTTCCTGCAACACACACTGGCAA
>JBGSIG010000810.1:0-2406 GCA_041742655.1 Ferruginibacter sp.
CCACCGTGGGCAATTTGCTTTTTAAACGTAGCTACTACGGAACCTGCAGAACCTAGTACATTACCGAACCGGGTAGTTATAAATTCAGTGTTTGATTCTATTCGGTCATTTAACGACTGAATGTAAATTTCCGACACCCGCTTAGTAGCTCCCATAACATTGGTGGGGTTAACAGCCTTGTCGGTTGATACCAACACAAACTTTTTAACGCTGTGCAACATTGATAAATCTGCAATCACCTTGGTGCCGAAAATATTTGTGAGTACGGCCTCGCAAGAAAACTTTTCCATCAATGGTACATGTTTGTAGGCCGCAGCGTGAAAAACAATATCCGGCTGATGGGCGACAAATAATTTTTTCACCCTCATATAATCTCTTACGGATGCTACTTCTACCTGCATCACCCCGGCCGCCATACCTTTCTGTTTCAATTCGTACTCCAGGTCAAACAACCCCGATTCCGCCTGATCCATCAAAATCAACTTTTTTACGTTGTGGCCTATTAATTGCCGGCAAATTTCACTTCCTATTGAGCCTGAAGCCCCCGTAACAAGGATAACAGCATTTTTATAACTTGTTTTCGATAAATCATCCGGAAGAATTATCTCGTCACGTTCTAACAACTCTTCAATATTCATTTCCCTAACCTGGTTCTTCTGAAATAGACCACCAGACCATTGACTTGCATGAGGAACTACATTTACTTTAATTTTAAAGGGCGCACAAATATCTGTAATAGCAATTTTTCTATCTACTGTTAATCTGTCAATGGCTATATATAATTGGTTAATTCTTTTATCGCGAAATATCTTTGTAAGTTGAGTACTCTCTGCACTGTAAATAGGCAAGCCCTCTAATTTTTTGCCCACTTTGTCATTACTGTCATCAATAAACCCAACAATCGTTGTATTTATTTTGGCATCCTGCTCCAACACTTTCCTTGTAATTTGTCCCATCATTCCGGCGCCAAAAATCAATGTTCTATGTGCGGGATTTGGCCTGGACTGAGCTCTGAAATAAATTTCTTTTACAAGTAGCCTAAAGGCGACCAGCATAAATATAACCGCAAATAGATTAATCAATAACAAGCTCAAAGAAACTGAACCTGATACATACCTGTTGGTATCCACAAGCACCACAACACCCCACAACAGAAACTGCAAAAACGCAAACTTAATAACCCGCACAATGTCCCTGATTTCTGAGAATCTGATAATTCCCTTATAAATAGCAAACACACCAAAGCACAACATGCTTATGATAAGGTTTACTAATAACCCCGGCAAAAAAACTCTAAGTCCCAGGAAATTAACCGAAAGATGTTCAACTAGAAAAAATGAGAAGATAAAAGAAAACGATATTAAAACAACATCACAACAAAAAATAATCCACCTTGGGGCAAATTTTTTTAAGAAAACATTCGACATATTATCAATTTTATTTGGGGTACAAGGAAAGTATTTAAAAAAAATTGCTGTCTAGGCCCAATAAAATTAGTTGCCTTTTTACAAAACAATCGCAATTCTTTTCATCCCTTCCTAATAAGGGCATTATTAACAATGGCAAAAGTACTGCCAAACTTGATATATCGATCAATTAAAAGTATTATTTATATAAAAAACCTTGTCTGCATTCATTAATTCGGTACAGCATTCAACGCTTTATCTTCATTTAATCGAGGGTCTATTTAACCAGAAACTCCCTATTTCCTGCAAAAGTCATTTTAGACTCTTGGGTTTCAGGGAGAATTTGGTGCCATTCAATCACAAAAGTGTTTTTGGTTGAAAGTGCTTCTATGTTGTAATTGCCTTAGTGGGAAGCAATTCTACAATCTGATACAGGCTTTTCCCGAAGTAGTCAATTACCGAATGTTATAATTGTCCATAGCCTAACCCCAATAAAAATAACAATTTGTCAATTCGAACGGAACTCGTTAATAAATGCGATCAATTGAAAAAAATTTGATTGATTGGACAAATAATATATATTTACAAAATATTAAAAATTTAGTCTCGCTTTCTGGAAGCGGTGGTGTATACCTCATCTCCAATACTACTGATTTGTACCAATCTATTAAAGCAATTATTCCTAAGAAATATTTTAGATAAAAAATAAAAAGGTATTATTAAATATTATATTTAATAATACCTCAAAAATTGATGTAGTATTCAAAATAAGTCGATTTGTAACTTAGTAAAGGAAGAAAGTTATATTCACCGATTATTTTAAAGTCAGGAGATTGCTTAAAAAAATATATTCGAAATTAAAGCGTTAACTTAAAATTATGAAGATTTTAATTACAGGGGTGGCAGGGTTTATCGGTTCCAACCTGGCAAATTGTTTATTAGTTAGGGGACATACCGTTATCGGAATAGATAATCTCAATTATGGGTTTCTGCGCAATGT
>JBGSIG010000811.1:0-1770 GCA_041742655.1 Ferruginibacter sp.
GCGACCGAATACACAAAATACAGCATAGAAAATTATAGTAAAAGATGGTTTGAGTATCCTTACCCCGCCGCTACAAACGTAGCAAGCAATGTTGGGGGCATGGAATACCCAGGCATAGTTTTTTGTGGCTGGAAGGCATCCGGAAATGGTTTGTTTGGTGTTACGGATCATGAATTTGGTCACACCTGGTTTCCCATGATTGTGGGCAGCAATGAAAGAAAATATGGGTGGATGGATGAAGGGTTCAATACATTTATAAATTCATTGGCCGATGATGATTTTAACAACGGAGAATACAAACAGGAAAGCCGCAATATGCATGAAGTAGCGGGTTACATTTTTAACCCCAATAGCGAGGCGATAATGAATACGCCGGATGCATTAAAAGAAGCAAATATCGGCATCGACCTCTATTTTAAACCTGGATATGGTTTAGAACTTTTACGCAATGAAATTTTAGGGCCCGTCAGATTTGACTATGCTTTCAATTTATACATACAACGCTGGGCCTATAAACATCCAACACCCTGGGATTTTTTTAGAACAATGGATAACGCAGCAGGAGAAGACCTTAGCTGGTTTTGGAGAGGCTGGTTTATTGAAAATTTTAAATTAGACCAGGCGATTCAATCAGTGTCGTACGAAAAAGACAGTGCTGCTAATGGGGCTATTGTAACTATTGCCAATTTAGAACCTCTTGCCATGCCGGTTACCATTGACTATGAAACCCTCAGTGGCAAAAAAGGCGAGGTTAAGTTACCTGTGGAAATCTGGAACAATACTGCAATGTTTAAAGTAAAGTTACCGACCACTGAAAAATTGGTAAGTGTGGTAATTGATCCCAATAAAGTTCTGCCGGACGTAAACTCGTCCAATAATACCTGGAAGGCAAATTAAAACAAAAAACGCCGCAGCACCTGCGGCGTTTTTTGTTTTAAAAAATAAATTGAGGCGTAGCTCAATGCCAAGATTTAATCCAAAAAAATTGCAAATTCGAAAATATTATTTAGAGGTACAGTTTCAAATAGCCCGTTTCTACGCATACTTGCGTACACAATTATCATTCACAAACACTTAAAGTAAACAGGTTTATGTTAACCCTGGAGTATTTCGACCGAAGCGATTTTGATCAACTGATTAGTTGGATAAACGATGAAGAATTATTAATGAACTGGGCAGGCTCTTTATTTAGTTTTCCACTCACCCACAAAAGCCTTGAATGGTATATTGAGGATGTAAATGAAATAGCCAGTTCAGACGCCTTTATTTACAAGGCAGTTGATACAACAAGTGGCAATACAGTAGGCCATATTTCACTAGGTGCAATAAGCAGGAAAAACCGCTCGGGCAGAATAAGCAGGGTGCTAATTGGTGATACGGAAAATACCGGTAGAGGGTACTGCAGGGATATGGTTACAGAAGTGCTTAGAATTGGCTTCGAAGACCTCAACTTACATCGCATAAGTCTGGGTGTATATGATTTCAATAGGGCGGCGTTGAAGTGCTATCAAAAATCGGGGCTTGCTGTTGAGGGTACTAATAGGGACGTATTGCTCTATAAAGACAAATGGTGGAGCCTGGTTGAAATGAGCATACTTGAAGGGGAATGGAAAATGAGGAACAACCCATAAATCAATAAAAAAAGGGCCAGGATAAAAATCCAGCCCCGTTTAAAATCCAATATCCTATGAAAAACCGGGGTAAAAGTAAGGACTAATTCTTTACCACGCATACCCCAATATGGGTAATTTGTAATTTTTTAGCAAAAAG
>JBGSIG010000812.1:0-11341 GCA_041742655.1 Ferruginibacter sp.
CATCCATTTTTTCAGCAAAGCGCTCCAGTAAATGAATTTCCGCAAAGTTTAGTATCGTCATTTCTGAATGCAATTCATCTACCGTTAAATCCAAAAAATCGGGCAGCATGGGCGCTATTGTTTTTTTGCCAACCGACCGGCCCTTGTAATTTCCAAAACACAAATGGGTACCAATTCTTGTTTTGCCAACAATACCCTTAACTGTTCTATTAAAAATATCAACAAAGCGCCTGGTATCTTCCTTATAGGCGTAGCAGGACATAGAGGGTTCATCAATGCAAATTTCTTCTGCTCCCGCTGCTACCAAATCATCCATTTCTTTCGCCACAAGAGGCAGCAATGCTTCGGTAATTTCCCAACGATCCTTATATATCTCGCCGGGCAACATTCTGCCCGAAAGTGTGTACGGGCCGGGTATAGAAGCTTTTAATATTTTACCGGCAGGTGCCAGGCGTTGTAATCTTTTATACTCTGCTACAACACCTAAACCTTTGGGAGCTGTCAGCGGTTCCACGATGGTATGCTTACCCCGCTGGTCATGCGCAGGCGGACCATACTTTCTTGTTTCGGCATGATTGGGTGCAATGCCTTTTATAAATCCGTAGAAAGATAAATTAAAATCAAGCCTTGTCTGTTCACCGTCAGAGATCACATCCAGCCCCGCCGCAACCTGGTCGTGAATGGCATTTACCACTGCGTCTTCTATCATTTCATTGATATCGGCCGGGCCAAATTTATCCAGGTTTTCTGAAGCAAATTCCAGCCAGCCGGGAAAAGGCCATGAGCCTACAACAGTTGTTTTAATTGGTATTGGTTGCATAGTCTATTTGTTTTATGATTGAACAGATTGTTGAAAAGCAAAAATTTTTGCAGGGTTTAAAATAAATACTCTATCAAAATAATCACTTAAATTTCTTTTGCGTAATTCATCTTTGAAAGTGGTAAGCAAATAATCTAAACCAGGTGTTCCGCCATAAGATTTCCAATAAGCATTCTTTGCGGCATCCATACCCACTGTAATTTGTGTTGGATATATAGGCAATAATTTTTCCAATATAAAGAAGGTCCAGTTATCATCATTGCTTTTCCACCGAAAGGCACTGTCATACTCTACATTTACACCTGTTTGCATCAGTCGATGATGATATCCCAGGTCTTTATTTCGATCTACATGTGACAACACAATATGATTTAAATTGGCACCTAGTTTTTCAAACATTTCAGCCTGGGCGATGGCCTGGTTGCCATTGGTGGTATGCGTAAGAATAGGCGCACCGGTTTGTTTATGTGCATTCACCACAGCGTGAAATACTTTTTCCTGGTGAGCTGTTATCGCTTCCTCTCCTGTTGCTAATTTTATTAATCCTGCTTTGTGTGGTGTGCGGGCAACTAACGGGCCATTATAATCGAAACGATCAATTCCTTTTTCAATATCATCAATAAATAATTGCGTTAATTCGTCTTCATTATATTGATAACGCCAATGGCTTTTTGGATAATATTTTTCTAAATGAATACCCGTCGGAACAATAAAGTTGATGCCTGTTGCGGAGGAAATTTCCGCAGACTTCAACACATTTCTTCCTGCATTCACAGGCATGGTATCTACCATGGTGGCACATCTTAAATTTTTTAATCCTATTAATTCCTCTATAATCTTATCGTGATCATTCAGTAAAAATTCGGGGTGTTCAGTTGTTGCAAAACAATCATCAATTACGATGTGCTCATGAGCATAAGTAATTCCCATTTCCTTTGTCGGAACATCGCCCAATATGGTTCTTATAAAACTCATCTAATTTACATTTACAGGATCAATTATTTTGTTCTCAAAAACCTTGCAGTGTTTCGTTAGCACTTTTAAACTTATTGTTTTCGCCTCAATCCCGATGGCAATCGGGACGTTACTGGTGAGAAATAAATACAGTGCTTCAACGGTCATAACATTTTATTATATTTCCTTTTGGAACTAAATAATTATTCCTATACATTTAATTTCCATTCCTGCTTTCCGGTAAAAGCTGTTGACGCCGGCATTTCTAAAATTGCGCCGTGCTGAGCAAGTTTTTCTCTCAACTTCTTTGAATTTAATTCAACCGCAGCTTCATCGTTATCCAGTGATTGAATTGCGGCAAACCCGGCAGCAGTACCCATTGCCATTGTCTGCGCCATCGAACGGCAGGATGCATGTGCATCGTGAGTGGCTGAAAAACACCTGCCCACTACCCAAACTGTTTTACTGTGCATTGGCACGATGGTTCCATAAGGCACACCATACACACCACCCCGCGGAATGTATTGCCAAAC
Source organism: Ferruginibacter sp. (assembly GCA_041742655.1). Classification (GTDB taxonomy): domain Bacteria; phylum Bacteroidota; class Bacteroidia; order Chitinophagales; family Chitinophagaceae; genus Ferruginibacter. Next base: position 2,308 of record JBGSIG010000812.1, read on the forward strand.
CGTTTCTATGTCTCCATCTTCTCCCCCACGATGATCCTCAATGGGTGCACCGCAAAGCAATATTGAATCGTCCGGAATGTTTGCTGCCATACATTCTTCTTTGTTAAGGCGATGTTGCCCATATACCCGCCGGGTTTCTCTCACCCCTATTTGATTTGATAAACCTATAATTTTTGAATGGCTGTATCCCGGCACTTCGTTGCGGAAAAATTTTTCATACACAAATGCCTGTCGTCTTCCTTCCATTTCTGCTTTGGTTAATTCCTCAACATTCAACGCATTTAATCCAGCAACTTTTACCGCTACTGTGGATATACATTTCTCAATATTCATAGCATGTGCCGAACCTTCTTTCCTTGGCAAGGGATGTTTTGTGGACGCCATCATTTCTGCAAGCATTTTCTTTCCGCCTGCTTTTTCATATTCATCAAGGTCAACATTTGCCATGCGGAAAGTGGTGGTCAAACTTTGCGCAGGTTCCAGCTCGCCTGCTGTTTCGTATTTAAACCCGGCAAGGTGGCAAAAATCAGCATCGCCGGAAGCATCAATAATCCTTTTAGCTTGCACCAGCCAAAAACCAGCTTTGTTCCAAAAGATACATTCATAACCACCGTCACTTTTTGCATTTACATCAATGAGCGTTGTATGCAATAAAAGATTTACACCTGCTTTGTTCAATAAATTATCCCAAACATTTTTAAGCCGTTCAGGATTATAGTTAACACCAGTTCCTGCACCGTAAGTATTGGGACGTAAAAAAATTTCACCCAAAGCGTCCAGTTCATTTACCACCAAATCCGGAAGGCCGCCCACAATTTTTTTTGATACTGCTCCCGGTGTAAAAAAACCATAAAAGGTGTCCAGCATTTGAGTAGAGGTGCCACCGGCAAATCCATACCGCTCCACCAGTAACACAGCATATCTTTTTGATTCCGCTGCCGCCAATGCTGCCATACAGCCAGATGAACCTGCGCCAACTACAAGCACATCAATATCCGGTATGGTTCGCATATTTTTATACATCGTTAATTAATTTTTTTCAGAAACATAACTGGCTATTCCCACTTTTTTATACAGCCTCGAGATGCGGTGTGCATGTTCATCATATGCCGACTGAAATAGTTCCGCAGCTTTCTCTGCACCTACAATAGCGCCGGCAGTTAACACTTTTGGCGGGTGGCCATTTTGAGTTAACAGGTTTGCCAGTTCGGCTTTGATGCAATTCACCAGCATACAGGAGCCGATGGTAGAGCCAGGTGCAACGGGCGTTTCAAGATTTTCAATTTTTATCATCGAATCGCCAACCGGTGCGCCGGAATCCAGTACGACATCACAAAAATCCTGCAGTTTTTTCCCATCGGCACGCTTACTGGTGCTGGCGTAAGAATGACTTTTTGAAATGATGCCAACCGTTTTTATGTTGTTTTTCTGAAACAATTCGGCCATTTCAATCGGTACTACATTACAACCTGAAGACGAAATAATCAGCGCCGAGTCAACATCACTTAAATCAAAATTTCTCAAAATCTGTTCAGCCAATCCACTTACATTTTCTAAAAACATTGCCTGGCGTTGCCCGTTGGCACCCACTACCAGGTTGTGAAATGAAAGCGATAATTCAACTATAGGATTGAAGCCGGGGAAAGATCCGTAGCGGGGCCACATTTCTTCCACCATGATACGGCTGTGGCCACTGCCAAACAAGTGCACCATTCTTCCTTGAAGGATTGACTTGCAAAATATGTTTGCTACTTCGGCGATTTTATTTTCCTGCGCAGCAACAGCCTCTATCAACCCCTGGCATTTCTGTAAATATTCTTTTGTATAGCTCATGTAATTTTTTTTTAAAGAAATTAGCCGGTAAGTCGTTATGACGTTTAGGTCTCAAAAAAATAAAAAAGTCTTAACGCCTTACCGGTAAAAAATAAAAACGCCTTAACGGCAAAACTATCTTTGTTACTCCATTTTTTTAAATGCAAAAGCCGCTGCACCGATAGCACCTGACATATCGCTGAATTTTGCCACTTTTATTGCGGTACTTTTATTGTTCGGCTTAAATTCATAGATATTCATAAATTGCTTTAACGGGTTTAACAAGCTGTCGCCTGCCTGCGTAATACCCCCAGCCAATACAATTATTTCCGGCGACAACGTATTGGCAAATGAGGCCATTGATAGAGCAAGCTTTCTTATTAAGTCGAGCCAAAGCCAGGTTGCAAAAGAATCATTTTGTTCGTAGGCTTTTACAAGTTCGAGCGTAGTTTTAAAACGCCCTAGCGACCGGCGGCCTACCGAGTAATTGCCTATTGCATATTCCAAACTTCCGGGCATTCCCAAAATACTTAGTTCATCATCGCACGAACTAATGGAGGCATGTCCAAAATGGCCAGCCATCTGGCTTTGTCCCTGGTACAGCTCTCCATTTATCAGTATTCCACCACCAACACCGGTGCCAAGTGTCAATAAAATGGCATTTTTATATCCTTGTATTTCGCCAAATGCAGCTTCGGCAATTAAGGCCGCATGAGCATCGTTTATTACAAATGTTGTTGTGTTGAAATAGTTTTCCCATTCATAATTTTCAAGCCCTGCCAGCCGGTTGGGTAAATGCGCAATACATTTATTTTGTTCGTTTGCAAGACCAGGGCAGGATAAGCCAATAACATCAATGGATTCCGCTATAGCGGATTTTAAATGATCAACCATATCAAAAACATTTTGCTGCCATTTTCCATCTGCGTCATCGTTTGTAGCGATACTATGCTGTTGCAGGATTTCACCCTTTTCATTTAGCAAAATGCCCTTTATGTTGGTGCCGCCTAAATCAATACCGATAGCTGTTTTCATCTTTTTAATAAATTACAGGATTAGGCAATTAGTTGGCAACTGCAGGCTCCCCGTTGGCCTCGAAGTCAAGGTTTTTCAAACCAAATATCCAATTATAAAAAATTAATATTGACCCTCCGAAACTTCCCAACCACCATCAACATATAAGGTTTGCCCGGTTGTAAACCTCGATGCATCCGACATAAAATAAACTGCCGCACCATCAAGGTCTTCCGGCCGGCCGTTTCTCCCTCCATCCAGCGGCTGCTTTGTTTTTACAAAATTTAAAATCGTTTCATCTCTGCTTGCTCTTTCAGACATGGGTGTTTCCACCAATGCCGGTGCCAGCAGGTTTACCCGGATGTTGTCAGCCGCATAGTATGCAGAAAGTGATTTGGTAAGGCCAATGACTGCCGATTTAGCAGCAGCATAAGCATGGGTAACAAAATATTTTGGCGATGGTGAAAATCCCAGCACCGAACTCATATTTAATACAACACCGCCTTTGCCCAATTCCCTGAATTTGTTGATAGCTGCCTGGTTAGAAAGCATCAGGCTGGTAAGATTCAACTCCATTGTTTTGTTCCATCCCTCAAGGGTTAATTCGTGCAAGGGCCCGTCACCAAACTTTCTGCCACTGCCACCTGCAACATGATAGAGCCCGTCAAAACCGCCAAAATCATTTATGCAAAGGTCAATGGCATTTGCAGCAGTACCAGGACTAGTTGCATCGCCGGTCAAAACAGCAACATCGTCACCTAATACATCCTTCGCCTTGATGCAACTTTCCTCACTTCTGCCTACCAATACCAGTTTAGCGCCTTCGCTCACAAATGCTTTTGCAGCCGATAAGCCAATACCGGTAGTGCCCCCGATGATTACAATATTTTTATTTAGAAGAAGCATGGCAAGTCAGAATAATATCGTTAGAAGAAATAAATTAAAAACTATCCTGCAAAATAGCTTTGTTTTAAGTAGATTGCCACATCATTTCAACTATTTACGATACTATATTGACAAATCAGCCCAACAAGAATGCGTTGTATCAAAAGTTACCTTTATCGCAGGGCAATTCATTTATTGCAAACCGTTACACTTCTCCTTATTTTGAAACTCCCTGGCATTTTCATGAAGAATATGAATTGGTGTATTGCGAAACCGGCTTTGGTAAAAAATTTATCGGTAATAATTTTTCCGCGTATCAACAGGGAGAAATGGCTTTTATCGGTAAAAATGTTCCCCATCTTTTTATGGCTGATAATTCTTTTTATGAACCCGGCGCAACGGTAAAACCCAGTTCCATTGTTGTTCAATTTTTAGAAAATTTTTTAGGTAAATCATTTTTCAATTGCCCTGAAATGACGGAGATGAAACACGTGCTTTCCCTTTCGGCCAATGGGTTGCAGGTGACAGGTAAAACAAAAGAAAAAATCAAAGCCATCTTATTTGAAATGCTGGACGCAGAAAAAACGGTGAGGTTGAAATGCCTCGTTGAAATATTTGGCATTTTGTCCGGTTCTAAAGAATTGCAGCCACTTTCTGTGAATACCATCAGTGGCATCAATGTAAACGACAGTTTAAAAATGCACAAGGTTCTTGAGTATGCTTTGAAAAATTATAAAGAGGAAATTACTATTGAGCAGGCGGCCCGTTTAACGAATCTTTCGCCATCTGCTTTCTGCCGGTATTTTAAATCAAGAACTCAAAAATCTTTTCTCAATTTTATTATTGAAATGCGGTTAAATGAAGCGTGTAAATTGCTTAAAGAAACCGATCTGCCTATTCTCTCCATTTGCTACGAATCGGGGTTTAAAAATTTATCCAATTTCAACAGGTTGTTTAGAAAACAATTTAAAGAAAGTCCGTTGGAATATAGAAAAAATGGATTGGGGTAAAATGGGTTAATACCAATGGCGCAAAGAAATAGGTGGAAATAAAGATTACAAGATGTAAGACGAAGACAAGATTGTAAATTATCTTGCTGTTGAGATAGAATGAAAAATAAAACTCCCGCAAATAGTTCAAAGTATTTTTCAAATTCACCGTTAATGAAGAAGGCAAAATAACAAGATTAGATATTGGTCAAAGCAAATAAAATGAGCATTAAGACTTTCTTACATAAACGGAAATACGAGATTTTACTAATCGCACTTTTACAACACCTTTACATAGGTATTGTAGTAAGAGATATGACATTTTATACCGAAATTCTTTGGCCTATCAATATGATTATTTTAGGATTGGCAAGCGTTGGTGTATTCATTGAAAAAGGAAAAATCAAAATCGTAGTAAAAAATATTTTGACCATTATAGTCATTGCATTTCCTGTATTACTTCCGTTTTTCAAAGGTATTCCTGAATTTATGTTCCTGCTGAATGTTAGCTATGTGATTTTCTTTTCGTTTATTTTCTTAGAGGTTTTCAAATTTTTAATCAAGCCAAGTTACATCAACACCGACATTATTTCAGCAGCAGCATGTGGATTGTTTTTATTGATAGAAACCTTTGTTTTTCTTTTTCAAATATGGGTGTATGCAGACCCACATTCATTTAATGGAATTGACTACTCAAGCCCTGCACTCGTATATACAGACTTGGTGTATTATTGCAGTATCACATTAACAACCATTGGTTATGGAGACATAACACCAAATGCGCACTATACAAAATTGGCAGCTTCACTTATTGGAATTGCAGGTCAATTTTATTCGGTGGTTTTGGTTGGAATTTTAATTAGCAAATTTGCCAATAACTCAAACTCAAAATAGAATGCATACAGGAAGTCACTACAAAATTTCAGAATTTTTACTTTGGACAAGAAGAGATGTTTATGTCTTAATAATTTTAGCCACAATCCCAACCGTGTTATTTCAAGTTTTTGAATTAAAATGGATAGCTATTCCATGGGTGCCGGTAGCATTGATTGGTACGGCTGCTGCTTTTATCGTTGGTTTTAAAAACACCCAAACGTATAACCGGCTTTGGGAAGCAAGGCAAATCTGGGGTGGCATTGTAAACACCAGTCGCACTTGGGGCATTATGAGCAAAGATTTTGTAAATGCTGATAAATCAGAAATAGAGCAACTTGTTTACAGGCATTGTGCCTGGCTAACTGCTTTGCGCTTTCAACTAAGAAAACCTCAATCTTGGGAAAATTCCAGCAAGCCGTACAACATTGAATATCGCAACTATTATAAAGTGCCTGAATGGGAAGGAAAATTGGAGGAAGAGTTGAAAAAGTACCTTTCAGAAGAAGAACACAACTATATAATTGGCAAAAAAAACAGAGCTACGCAATTGGTTGCCTTACAATCGAAACATCTCAAATCATTAAGAGATAAAGGGGAAATAGAACAATACGAATATGTGGAAATGGAAAGACGTTTAGCAGATTTATACGACCATCAAGGCAAATGTGAACGCATCAAAAACTTTCCGTACCCCAGGCAATTTGCCAGTATCAATCTATTTTTTGTTTGGTTGTTGGTTTTGATGCTACCATTTGGAATGCTCAATGAATTTCAAAAATTGGGAGAACATTTTGTTTGGCTTACTATTCCATTTACGGTTATCGTTTCCTGGGTTTTTACCTCTATGGAAAAAGTAGGCGAAGCCACTGAAAATCCATTTGAAGGCGGTGCGAACGATATTCCAATGACAGCTTTAAGTAGAACCATAGAAATTGATTTGAGAGATATGCTTGATGAAAGCAATCTTCCCAACGCAATCACACCCTCAAACAACATATTAATGTAAAATCAAAATAATTTTCAGCATGAAGAAAAGAGAAAAATTAGCCATCATTCACAAATGGTATCCGAAAGCGATAACCACCATTGACAGCGTAAACAAAATCATAGATTTTGTAGAATGTGAATTGGACTTAGAACCCAAACAAGTTATGCTTGCCGACAGCGTTTGCAGTGATGATGTAAATAGCATTCAATATCCGGCACGAACACAAGAATTTCTAGGGCCTTTCAAAATGGGTGGTTTAGACGGTTTCCCATTTACAGGACTCACTGGAATGGGGGCTTTTGCCAGCCACGTTCCAGATGAAGGCGCAGTTTTTATTTACTATGGACCACATATAGGAATAACTAAAGACGGAACCATTGGAGAAATCCATCGTTTTGGACAAAGCAAAAATAGCGGTTGTTGTGGCGCTGCAAAAGGTGCTTTGGGGAAATTGACAAACAACCAAATTTCAGCAGGTAACATCACAGAGTTAGATTATCAAATGAACACCATTGAGCAAATTATTTTTAAAGAAAAAGAAAGGGTTCTCCATGCAAAAACACCTTTGTTTGAAGCCACAGAAGTAATTTATGAAGCCATTGACAAACGCATAAACGAACTCGTAGAAAAGACAAATTACAACTGCAAGTATGTAATTCTTGTAGGAGCGATACTCATTAATAGCGACAGCGATATGGGTTCTTTTACCGAAGTTAGACGCTTTGAGGTGATTGATTTAACCACAAAAGCAAGGCAAAGCTATATTGAACGATTCGACTAACGACTTGATAATATCGTCAACACTTTCAATTGTTGTTGTAGCTTTATTAACAAACTTTAGATTTGACAGGCTGACTTATGCAGACATACCCTATCCTGGAGAATACAAGCTCCAAATAAAAAACGGTTATACAAAAAGTAAACACTTTTCATATAACCGCTACACAATTGGACTTCTATAAAAATTTCAACACCGCTTCACCCATGGCTTCGGTGCCTAAAATATTTTCTTTTGGAGTAGTTTTATCAGCGATATCAACAGTCCGGTAACCAGCTTTTAAAACCTGGTCAACAGCACTGATCACTAATTCAGATTCTGTTTTCATGCCAAATGAAATATCCAGTAATAACGCAGCCGAAAGAATGGACGCTAACGGATTGGCAATACCTTTACCGGTAATATCATGCGCTGATCCATGGATGGGCTCGTACACGCCTGTACCATCACCGATAGATGCAGACGCCAACATGCCCATTGAGCCTGCAATTTGCGAAGCTTCATCTGTTAAAATATCGCCGAATAAATTAGCAGTAACTACTACATCAAAACGGCAGGGATCTTTTATCAGCATCATTGCTGTAGAATCTACAAACTGGTATTCAACCTCTACATCAGTATATTCCAACGCAAGCTTCTGAATTTCTTCACGCCACAAACGGCTTGTTTCTAAAACATTTGCTTTATCTACCGAACATAATTTTTTACGACGGGTACGTGCTGCTTCAAAAGCTTTGCGACCAATACGCTCCACTTCGTAACGGCTATATTCAGCAACGTCATAAGCCGTATCACCATTATTTTTTCTGCCCTTTTCGCCAAAATAAATATCGCCAGTGAGCTCCCTGAAAAATAAAATATCCGCTCCCTTTAAGATTTCGGGTTTAATACTGGAGGCACTTAACAGTTCATCGAATAATTTTATGGGGCGAAGGTTGGCATACAAACCCAATTCTTTCCGCATCTTTAGCAAGCCTTGTTCGGGCCTTACTTTGGCTGAAGGATCGTTATCGTATTTTGGATGGCCCACTGCACCAAACAACACCGCATCCGACTTGCGCATTTTTTCCAGCGATTCATCCGGTAAAGGATTGCCTGTTGCCTTAATAGCCACATGTCCAATCAATGCTTCATCATACGTAAACTCATGGTTGAATTTAGCAGCTATTCTGTCCAGTACTTTTTTCCCAACTAAAGTTACTTCCTGCCCTATTCCATCTCCGGGAACAATTAGGATATGTTTTTTTGCCATCTTGTTTTATGTTTATTTATTTTTATTACACGAATTAAAACAGGTGTTTCAAGTGTTAGGGGTGACTTCGTAAGAATGATACAATAGATGAGATGATTCACCTTTCACCATTGATCATTCACCACCCGATAGCTATCGGGACACCACTAAATAATATTCAACATCTTTTCCGTTGCTTTTATGGCCGCTACCGTTTGATCACTATCCAATCCACGGGTTTTAAATTCCCTGCCATTGTGCAGCCATGCAATGATGGTTTCACACAAAGCATCCGATTTTCCGCCAGGCGGAATGCGCACCGCATAATCCACCAGCAACGGCAACTCAAGCTTCATTTTTTTATAGATAATATTTAAGGCATTTACAAAAGCATCATATTGTCCATCACCCTGTGCATGCTCCTCAAATAATTCGCCATTGATACAAATATTCAATGTAAC
>JBGSIG010000813.1:0-2056 GCA_041742655.1 Ferruginibacter sp.
CAAGTGCTACGAGTTACACATTTGTAAACGTGCCCGGACTGGTATCTACACAAACGTACAAGATAGTAGCAACAGATGCATGCGGAACAATCGATTCAAGTTTTATTGCACCCGTAATAAGTGTGCTTGACAGGGTGATAACTTTTAACCCTCAATGCCCGTCGGCAAAATGGACCGGCGGTTCCGCAGATGTAATTATAAATATAAGCGGCAATAATATTGGTGGCACCATCAATACTTCTATCATTAAAAAGAATGGTTCGGTCGTATCTATTAACCCAACTTCAAATTCCGGTTATATTTATACTTTTACCGATCTTGGCCCTGCAACTTATATTTTCGACACTTATGTAAATAGTTGCAGTCGGCATTTTTACGATACTGTCGTAGTAAGGAATTATGTTTTCCCGGATTTGTATGGTACAAAAGCTTATCAATGCAGCAACCAAAGTTTTACTGTAAACGCCAGTACAACCGGTGGTAAGGCTCCATACATGTACGAGATTTTTGGAAGCAGCCCAGCGATGCCAAGCATCATAACCAGTCCACAGGCAAGCCCGGTTTTTACCATCAACAACGGATCAAGCTATTCGCTCATTCGCCTGCGTGTACTCGATGCCTGCGGAAATGCAAGTTTGTATGATGCCAGTGTGTTGCCGTTGGCAAATTTTATCGTATCTCCGCAATCGCAGGAATGCTTTAATGAAACCCTTACTTTAAAAGTGGATTCAATACCAAACGCAGATTATTCCTGGTACAAAAGAATAGTTCCAAACGACAGTATCTTGCTTGGGAGCGGAGCCACGCTTAATTTCGCCAACCTTCTAATTTCAGATACCGGAAGATATTTTTCTAAAGTAGTATTAAATAATGGCTGCCTTGAAAAATATGCCAGTTACATATTAACCGGATTTTGTGGTACTGTGTTGCCCGTAAATATTACTCTCAATGGATCAAAACAAAATGACGCTAATAAACTTTACTGGAACAAAGGTGCCGACGCTATTAAAGAATACAGCCTCGAAAGACTCTCAAGAAACGATAATAATTTTGAATCTATCGTAACAATGAAAAACAGAGGCACTTCAACTTATACTTTTGTAGATAATAATCCCCTTTCCGGGAATAATATTTACCGCATTAAATTTACCGATGTTGAGAACCGGGCTAAATACAGTAATACAGTAGTAATAAAAAATTCAATATCGGAGATAAGCTTATATCCAAACCCTGTAAGCGACATACTTTATATTTCAATAGCCAACAAAGGACCCAGAGATTATTTAGTACAAATAAGAAATCTCCGTGGGCAAAAAATTAGTTCAAAACGATTTAATAATATACAGAACGCCATTATTGAATGCCCAAGAGAACCAGGAATGACTCCTGGGGTTTATTCAATATCAGTGACAGATTTACTAAGTTTTGAGAAGGGAAACTATAAGATTATTTACAAATAGTTTGCTATGGATATGATGTAGGCAGTGGGATGAAAATAACCCCCACAAAATATTTAATCAAACAAAACGTTATAAAAGAAAATCTTAATCTGTGAAAAAATATTGCCTGTTTTTTTTATTCCTGTTGCCTCTTGCAATAGTTGCACAAAAAAAAGTAGACCTCGATAAATACAAATTTACCGTGCAATACCGTTCGCTTCCCAAAGTGCATTTAGACAGCTCGTACCATACTTACGATGTAAAGGTAGAAGGCACTAAACTAATGCAACCATTTTTGCAGGAACTGGTTCCCGAAAAAACAGTCACCATAGAAGGATGGAGAAAACTAGCTTATGATGGACACATCACTATTAAAGTAAAACTGGAAGACCTGTTGCCTGAATCTGTTTCGGTAAAAGAACGGGTAGAGAATATAAAAGATAAGAGCGGCCAGGTTACCGGTACAAAAACTTTTTACAAACAGGAAGTAGTGTACACATTTGCCGCCAGCGCAGCTATCACCGATTTCAGGGGCGTACATATTGCCGACCAGCTATTGGCAAATAGAAATAAAAAATTAACCTACAACAGTCCTGAATTTGCTATCAAAACGGTGG
>JBGSIG010000814.1:0-3234 GCA_041742655.1 Ferruginibacter sp.
ATTGTCTACCGGTTGCCCCAAAAACGCTTCAACATATTTTATTCCTGCACTGTCGACCTTTGCCAATGCAACTTCCTGCGAAAACAAACGGAAGGTCCACAACTGTACTCCAAGTTTCCAATTGGCGGTAACATAGGCACTGTCTGCTACAGGAGTTGCAACAGCCTCTTCTTTTTGAGACGATTGATTGTTGCAGGCTACAAAAGAAAACAAAGCGAATACACCTGCAAAAAGAGACAATTTGATTTTCATTTTATAAATTTTAATGATTATGTATGGCAATAAAAAGTGTACAATTTACTATTAACGGTGGCAGAAAAAAACTTTATCTTTTTGCGAATAGACTTCAATATGATACTCCCGCCTCTTGCAATATTTCTCCCATTATTTTACTTACAGATAAGGTTAACTGATGTGGTATTTTATTGCTTTGTAATAACCCGCTATCAAGGCAATGCATCACTTCTTTTATTTCATGCTCAAATCCATTGCCGGTATGCGGCATTGAAAAATGCTGTTTGGTACCGTCATTTAAGATAACCGAAAAATCAGTTGCCTTAAACCAGGGATTGGCAATTTTAATGCGTCCCTTAGTGCCTATTATTTCCGCTTCAATGGCGGTATTAAAGCCAATACTGGAAAGTAAATGCGCTGTTTGTCCATTTGGGTATTGTAAAACAATATTGGCATACTCATCTACACCGGTCGGTGTCAATTTACAAACAGTCTTAATAGTTGTTGGCTCACCAAAAATAAGCGTGGATAAGAAAATTGGATAAATACCAACATCCATCACAGAACCACCACCCAACGCTTTACTAAACAGGCGACTTGCAGCATCGTATGGTGCAGTAAAGCCAAAATCAGCGGTAAGGTATGTTGGCTCGCCAATGGCATCTTCTTTAATCAAAGAAAGTATTTTATAAACAAAGGGCATACAACCTGTCCACATACCTTCCATTAAAAACAGGTTATTATTTGTAGCTGCAGCAACCATTTCAGTGGTTTGTTGCAGCGTTAACGACATTGGCTTTTCGCACAGCACCGGCTTGTTATTATTTAGACAAAGCATCGTGTGGCCATAATGAAAAGCGTGCGGTGTAGCAATGTAGATGATATCAACATTTTCGTCATTCACCAGGTCGGCATAGTTAAAATATATTTTGGTTGCCTTGTAAGTGTGCGCATACGCTTTTGCGTTATCCATGTCACGGGAGGCCACTGCATATACGGCTGAGCCTTCAGTAGCACAAATGGCTTCACCAAATTTCCTGGCAATTTTGCCCGCTCCTAAAATGCCCCAGCGCAAATTTCTTTTCATGCTATAGAGGCTGGGTTTAAAATAGCTGTTGCCGGAGGAGTATTGTGAACAGGCACTTTTTTCTTCATGGTAGATTGCCTATAAACAGGTTTTGGCTCCAGGACTATTTTGAGTTGCCTGGGCTTATTTTTTTCTTTGCCGGAAATTAATTCAAGCAATAATTTTATAGCTTCGGTTCCCATTAATTCAGTTTGCTGATCAATGGTTGACAAGCCCGGCGTTATATGCTGGCCAAACAGTTCATTGGCAAAGCCGATAATACCCACTTCTTCCGGTATTTTTATATTTCTGTCCTTCAATTCCTTTATTGCTCCAAGAGCAGTAAAATCTTCTACCGCAAAGATGGCATCCGGTGGAGCTGAACTATCAAAAAAATATTTCACTGCTTCCTTTCCTGAGTCGATAGAAATATTGCCTACATAAACAAGGCTTTCATCAAATGGAATATTATTAGCCGCTAAAGCTGCGGTATATCCCTTTAACCGGGCATTCCAGATGCTGGTGTGTGTGGCACCGCCAATATGAGCTATACGATTGTATCCTTGTTTTATGAGGTGTTCTGTCGCCAAAAACGCTCCTTTAAAGTCATCGATAACAACCGATGGAATCCCTAAATCATCATTTGCACGATCAAAGAAAACGAGCGGAATATTTCTCGCTTTCACTTCCAGGAAATGATCAAAATCCACTGTATCTTTTGCTATAGAAGCCAATATACCATCAACCCTCGCAGATAAAAAAGTCTCAATTCCCCTTGCTTCGTGTTTCATATTTTCCTCCGACTGGTAAATAAGCACATTATATCCTTTTGAATTGGCAATGGTTTCAATGCCATGCAACACAGATCCAAAAAAACTAGTTTCAACACTTGGTAACATCACGCCGATTACATTGGTTCTGCCCGACTGCAGCGATGCAGCAATACTATTTTTTTTATAATTTAAACGAGCAGCAATATCCTGAACTGCCTTTTTTGTCTTCTCACTTATGGCAGGGTGATCACTCAACGCCCTGGAAACCGTGGCAGGCGTAATGTTAAGTTCCTTTGCAATGTCTGATATCGTTACTTTATATTTCACTATCTGTTATTTTACGATGATATGGTAATGTAACTATCTTTTAAATTAATGGGCAAGTCATTTTGTATCTTAACGAAAATTTATTTTACCAATTCCTCCAAATCCATTGTTAAAGTTCCCTGCCATTCAAACTTTAATTTCAAACAGCCGGTATCTGGTCTTTTTTATCATGAATCTATTTTATTGCCCGACCTTTTCAAAAAGATGAAAGCGATTGTTACCAACCCTGCTGCCAACAAAAGGTAAAAGATAAAATGATTTTCTTTTTTTTGCGGTATTTCAGTAATGGTTAACAGTTGGTTAACCGCCACATTATTAATTATCTGTTTATTTCCTCCCGTCCAGTAAACTGTTATTTTGTCGATTTTGGAAGCGCTGGCTAAGCCAAAATGCGTTATTACAGAATTTTGAGAAAGATGGCTCGATGCGCCGCCATCTATTTCACGAATCATTTTTATTCCGCCTGCTTCTACTTCAATTTTAGAGCCTATGCCGTGTGTTTCGGCTTCCACACCTTTGAGGCTAATTTTTATCCAATTGCCATTGGTAGAATCGTTGCGAAATAACCTGCTAATGGAGGATACCGGGTAATTGAGCACAGGTTCCTGGTTCACCAAAAGAATATCAAGGTCGCCATCATTGTCGTAATCAAACACAACCGAACCCCGCCCAATTCCATAATCAGCCAACCCCACCACACTTGCATGATCCTGGAACTTGCCTTTTATATTTTCAAAATAAAAATTAGCCATCGGCACACAGTTTGGATTCAGATCGCCATTTGATACAAATAAATCTACATCGCCATCATTGTCAAAGTCGGCGAAATTGGCA
>JBGSIG010000815.1:0-3853 GCA_041742655.1 Ferruginibacter sp.
ACGCCTTCATGATCGGTGCCGGTGCCTGAAAAAGTTAAGAGCGATGTGTTGGTTGTTTTAACGATAGCATTGGGTAGCGGAGTTGAATAAAAAGAAGTGAATGAAATACTGTTTGGTTTATCTGCCGTTAAATGTATTGCAATTACCCGATCAGCAAAAGACGCTACCGCCTTCCTGGTATAGGTTATGTCGCCAACTTTGTAAGTGGTGGTGGCTACTGCTTTTTCAATATCCAGGTCACGGATGTAATTAGTATAATTTTCATGACCATCAAAAACAAGGTACAGTTCACCGGCAGGTAAATACATTTGCCCATGAGATTTTTTACTGATGATAACCCTGTTGGCCATTTGCTCAGCCTCTTTTTGTTTGCCAGCAAATATCAGTTGCCGGAACTCAGCCAGTGAATCCAACGCCAATGGATTGTCATTGCGGTTTGGGCTTCCGCTCCACAGCGTATGTTCATTCAACTGAACTATTTCATTCGGTACATTTCCATAAATCATCGCAGCTAGCCGGCCATTGCCAATGGGCAAAGCGTTTTCCCAGGTTTTACCGGAAGGAGTATTATACCAAAGTTGTAAAGAATTTTTTTGCTGAGCATGACAAAAACTACCTGTGCCAAGCACTAAAATAAAAAAGCATTTTTTCAATATATTTTTTTTAGGCATCTCTTTAATTGTAGATATGACATTTATTTTACTCTTCCGTATTTTTCAAACAGTTATATTTTTTATAACAGCCATTTTTTTGTTTCTTTCGTTTAATTAATTGTTGCGACTAATAGGTAATTCGTTGGGTAGAATGGAGGACAAAAAAATTCAACCATACAGTATTATAATTATTTCTACACACTTTACTGTAAATTGAAGTTTTGCTTTTTTACTTTATTGAAACTATTTGCTAAAACTTGTTGATGTATTAAAACCCGTTAAGAGGCTTTCATTGAAAAATTTAATAACAATAGTTAATTTGAAATTTATGGCAACACTTTTACTATCAGCAATCAGTCTTATAGTAATATTGACTACAATTTATCTGAATTTTTCATTCTTCCAAAATTTATTTTTGCTACAAATTATTTTTGGATAAATCAACAGATTTAGCTAAGGGTATTTAATTATTGTATGGAAACAAAAACGCCATTCAGTAATTTTTTATACTGATACATATATACGTTTAACTAAAAAGAGGTATGGCATATTCTACATCATTGGGTGATGATATCAATTTCAGCATATCCAACCCTGTCATCGTTTTGCGTATTGCGTATGGCCTGCAACTTTATGTATCGTGCCTTTTCGGGGGCAAATGTTTTAGATTGCATTAAAGGGTTGTTTTTAATATTTGCGAATTCTCCTTCGTCCACTTTTTTCCAGTTAACACCATCCTGCGAAACAAAGAAAATATAATTGTCAATTATACCTGAAGCCCACCAGTTTTGGTCGGGCAGGTATTTGAAGCCACTTACATTTTCGGTTCTACCCAAGTCAATCACCAGGTCAACTGGTAATTTATTACCATTGTTTTGATACCATTGCGTGGCTGGGCTCCCATCCAATAAAGTGTAACACTTGTCATCGCTAATTCCGATAATCTTCCAGTTCTTTCTTGAAATGTCAAATTTTTCTTCCGTAAAGGCGCTGCTTTGTTTAGTTCTAGCATCGTATACAATTGCCTTCACTATTACTTTGCCGTCTTTTGTTGTAACAGGTTCGGTGTATTTTTTTGACGTACTGTAGGTGTGCTGCCATCGAGTGTATAATATATGTGTGATTCAAAGTCGGCTGGAATAATCTTTACGTCACCAGATTGTTCCCGAACTATTGTGGGTGCCGCTAATATTTGCGGGGCATCATAAATTTCGATATTGGAAATGAGTGGACAACTCTTCGCATCTGTAACAGTGAACCGAATTTTTGTAGCCTTAACAGTTTGAAAACGAAGAATACGTTTATATCCGATGGTGGTCTCCTTTGCCAGCTCTTTCCATTGTCCATTTACCAAAGCCTCTACAGTAAAGGATTTTACCCGTTGTCCCAATTGGATGTATTCCTGCACCAGGAAGCGATTGAAAGAAACAGGCTTTGTAAAGATGAAGGTGAGCGATGCAGTTTTTACATCATCATCGGTTGTCCAATAGGTTTCATTATTTTGATCAATTGCCTTGGCAGCGCTAAAGCTCTCATCATTACCCCGCACATTCGAAGCTTCAGTTGCAGAGCCTTTAGCAAGGTTCATTGCAAATGCTTTCTTCACTGCATCAGCAAATTCCAGTACTACTTTTTCGTCTGTGGCATGTATCAATCCAGTTGGCATAATGGGAAAGTTTAACAACAAAGTGGCGTTGCGGCCAATGGAGTTATAATAAATATCCATTAGTTGTGGCAGCGTTTTTACCTTACCATCTTCTTTTTTATGATAAAACCATTCGGGCCTGATGGAAGTATTTACTTCTCCAGGCACCCATTTATTGCCGTACTCTAATCCATACCGTAACATCTTTTCTGGTACATCACCAGTTGAGTCTAACAAACTCCAGTTTGTTTCTCCAACAAAACCTGCTTCGGTGCCCACCCAACGCAGGTCGGCCCTTTCTCCGCCATCATTCCATATTACTATTTTTGGTTGTAATTCACGTACAAGTTTGTAGGTATTGTCCCAATCATAATACGTAGTACGATCAATGTTACGGGTTTCATTTGCACCACCGTAATATCCAGAGCCGCCATTGGCACCATCAAACCAAATTTCAAAAACATCCCCGTAGTTTGTCAGTAATTCACGCAGTTGATTTCTGAAATAAGTAATGTATTCAGGTTTGCCGTAATCTGCCCGGTTCCTGTCCCAGGGCGATAAATAAACGCCGAACTTCAATCCATATTCTTTACAGGCATCCGACATTTCACGAACAATATCACCCTTGCCGTTTTTCCACGGGCAATTCTTTACGGAGTACTCTGTAAATTTTGAGGGCCAAAGGCAAAAACCACTATGGTGTTTGGCAGTAAGAATAACACCTTTCATCCCCGCTTCCTTGCAAATACGGGCCCATTGCCTGCAATCCAGCGAAGCAGGATTAAATGTTGCAGGGTCTTCATCGCCATTGCCCCAGGACATGTCGGTATAAGTGTTCACAGATAAATGTATGAAGCCATAATATTCTAACTGCTGCCACTTCACCTGGTTTTCATCAGGTACAGGTTGGTAAGGTAGCGGTGCCTTTGGCTGGCCAAATGCCTGGAAATGTACAATTGCAAAAAAGAAGATTATAGAAATACGATTTTTGATGTTCATCATGTTGGCAAATTTGTGGTGTATATTTTTTAAGTTATTTATATTTCGCATTAGAAGGAGGCATTTTAGCCACGCCGTTTAGGTGATTGGCAAAACAGGCTTTGATTCATCATCCTATTGGTTTAGTTATGAAAAATTCCATCGAATGATTAGTCGCAACAGAATTGATAAAATTTGGTTTGCTTAAAATAGAAAAAGCCAGTAAAATTAATTTTTACTGGCTTTAAAATTTGATGATAAAATCATCTTTGTCGGGATGGCAAGATTCGAACTTGCGACCTCCTGGTCCCAAACCAGGCGCGATAACCGGGCTACGCTACATCCCGAACTACTAAAACTTATTATACCATTTAGTTTGGATGCACGCATCTTTACTACTGGGAATGATGTAATAATTATATAAGAACTTTCTGCGGAGAGACAGGGATTCGAACCCTGGGTACAGTTTAACCCGTACGACGATTTAGCAAACCGTTCCTTTCGGCCACTCAGGCATCTCTCCTGCACAATATTTTAATAAAGAGCTTGTTTAATTTGGAGTGCGAAAATAGACATT
>JBGSIG010000816.1:0-2683 GCA_041742655.1 Ferruginibacter sp.
ACATGAGAGCAAATTACATAGTCATACTGCATTTGTGTAAGTTCAGGGGGAAGTCCCAATTCAAGATTATACAAATACACTTTGCGACATTTTATTTCTGCACTGTAATATTCTTCGGGAGAAATGGTTATGCCATCTACAGTATGGCCCATGTCAGATAAAATTTTTGCAAGTGTGCCAGAACCACAACCCACATCCAAAATGGTACAGCGGGTACTTGTAATTAATTTTAATACATCCTGATTTCCATCATTTTCATATACTTTGTCAGCAGATTCTTTCAACAGTCAATTATTTTTGCCTCTTATAATTCAATTGCTTTTTTAGGAAGGTCTATAAACTTTTTAAAACAGGAACACTATGAAAAAATATCTTGTGCAGGAATTAATCAGAGTTTAACTTTTCCAGGTTTTCAATAGTTGTTCCGAGGCCTGCTCCCAATTCTTATTTTTGAAATTTTCATAACGAGCCCTATTCATACTACGAATATTATCGATTTCCTGAACTATAACTTCCAATACCGCATCTACATTATCTCCCGTATAATCAAAATAACTTCCGTGTTCAGAATACTGATCCAAATAACTTTTTTGCGCCTTTGTATTGGTGGCTAAAATATAAAGCCCCGCCTGCAGGTAAGCAATTAATTTATTAGAAATAGCCAAACTGTTATTTACATCTTTTGCAGGTTCTAATGCCAGGCCAATATCATAATTAAGCAGGCTTTTATGCAACTCATTTTGTTGCATTGGCTGATGGATAACTATGTTTGAAATATCTTTCAAATAGCGTTCATAAAATTCCTCATTAACATTACCAATCAGGTGCAGCTCTACTTTATCATGTGCCTGTTTTACAAACGGCAATACTAATTCCAGCCCGCGGCCTGCATTAATATTCTGTGAAAACCAAACCATTTTCACCCGCCCATCGTTACGGATTTTTGGTTCTATAAAATCTGCTGAGGAAAAATAGTTTAATAAACAAAACCATTTAGCATTTGAATAATTAAAGTCGCTTTTAACCTGTTCCAAAATAAGCGGCGCCGCAAAAGAAGCATAGTTCATTTTGGGTAACAATTTAATCATCAACTTTTTTGAAAGACTTTGCAAATATTTATTATGACCTTCGCCGGGATGATAGTCTTCCACATCAAAACCAATGCTGCAATTAAATTTTTTTGCGGCCTTTACCGTTGGCCACATCGCCCCCGGGTTATGTCCTATCACCCAATCCGGTTTAGAAACTTTTTCCAAAGCCTTTACCAGCAAACTACTTCTACGGGATACAGCTTGCGACAGTGCCGACACAGGCAATGAAATAAATTTCCCTACTTTTCTTAATATAGTTTCTGAGGCAGCCGAATAAAGCCATGTAAAAAACGGCGTTCGCCCTGCAGGTATTTCCACGATTTTTACATTTCCCAATTGTTGCTTTAGCTGATCATTTATTTCTTTACTCCAGTTATCAAATTCAAAACAAATTATTTCTACCTGGTAACCTGATCCCTTTGCTAAAACAACTTCCTTATACAGCCGGGGATTGGTGGCAAGATTGTGCGATGTTAAAAATAAAATTTTCAGCTTATTTAATTTTGGCTATTTAATATCGCCGAGTACATTGCTTTATGTGCCAGTGCAACATCTTTAAATGTATTTATCATTTGCAAATGAGGCCTTACATTCTCTACACTATTCAAATCATCTACCAGTGCATCCAGCTTGCACTTAAGATCTATGCTGTTGTTAAACCGAAATAGCCAGCCATTGACGCCATGCTTTATTTGTTCGGCATTGCCGTAAACATCCGATGCTATCACGGGCAAGCCGGCGGCGAAGGCTTCCTGTATCACAAGCGGGCTCATTTCAAAAGCTGATGGCAAGCATAGAACATCATAATTTGAAAGGGTTTGTATAACTTCTTTTGAATGAATTGTGCCTTTCCAATAAATATTTTTATTTCCTTTTGATTTTTGCCTGCATTCAATTGCATAAGCTTCTTCAGCTTCCGGGCCATAGATATCCAGTGAAATTTTATCAACTGAAATTTTTTGAACCGCTTCAATTAACAAATGCAACCCTTTTAATTCGCTTACCCGGCCAACATAAACTACTTTCAAAGGAAAACTAATTTTATCATGCTTAGTGGGTACTTGCAACTCGCTGGTCATTCCCTGCTTTACATAAATAAGTTTTGACGAAGGAACGCCATTCTTTTCCAATATCACTTTATACCAGTCTGCCAGCACCACAATTTTTTTCGCAAAATTTGACAGCCGTAAAAGATCAGTCTTTATTTTATTGATAACAAAGGGGAACCCAAGGGCTGTACCCACTGAACTATCTAACCCCGTAGGATTGATTCCCAAACTATAAAGAGCCAGGGAAGTATTATTAAGAAAACTTGCTTTTATTCCTGCTATGCCTTTTGCCTGGTAAACACATTCCGTACACTTTTTTATGTTGATTACTCCGTCGCATTTTTCTTTCCCTTTATAAATTAATGAACCTTTAATGCAGGTATAATAAGAGAGGTGAAAAGTCAACACAATAGGAATGCTTAAATTATGAACTTCCTCAACATGAAATATATTTACGCCCCACCCAGAAGCAAGCCCCTGGAAATGCACGATGTCAGGTTTTTCCTTTTTTACAATTTCTGTAAATGCTTTTAAACCTTCGGG
>JBGSIG010000817.1:0-12931 GCA_041742655.1 Ferruginibacter sp.
TTTCCTTTTCATCTACATACTCCGGTAATAAAAAGGCCTGTGCATATCCGCGCTGGTCACCAATAAAATCTACAATTTTATCCACTTCAGGAGTGTCAACAAAAGCACACTGTAACCGCACCAATTCGCCATTATAGCTTATCAGCATATCTCCTTTACCAATCAATTGTTCTGCACCTCCGGCGTCAAGAATTGTACGGCTGTCAATCTTACTACTCACCTTAAAGGCAATTCTCGCAGGAAAGTTTGCTTTAATAGTACCGGTGATAATGTTTACGCTTGGTCTTTGTGTTGCGATAATTAAGTGAACCCCTACTGCCCGTGCCAACTGGGCCAAACGTGCAATGGGCATTTCAACTTCCTTACCAGCTGTCATTATCAAGTCAGCAAATTCGTCTACCACCAAAACAATGAAAGGCAAAAACTGGTGTCCCTTTTCAGGATTTAATTTCCTGGCAACAAATTTTTCGTTGTACTCCCTTATATTACGACAGCCGGCTTCTTTCAACAAATCATAGCGATTGTCCATTTCAATACACAATGCATTCAGGGTATGCACTACTTTTTTTGTGTCGGTTATAATGGCGTCTTCTTCTCCCGGCAGCTTAGCAAGAAAATGTTTTTCAATAGTTTTATAAATACTTAACTCCACCTTCTTGGGATCAACCAATACAAATTTTAATTGCGATGGATGTTTGCTGTATAACAATGAAACCAGTATAGCATTAAGCCCAACTGATTTACCTTGCCCGGTAGCACCTGCCATCAATAAATGCGGCATACTTGCAAGGTCAACAATAAAGTTTTCGTTGTTGATTTTTTTACCAATAGCAATAGGTAAAGAGAAATTGTTTTGTTTAAACTTATCTGTATCTAAAAGAGTGCGCATACTCACAATAGTCTTTTTGGCATTGGGTACTTCTATACCAATAGTGCCCTTGCCTGGTATAGGCGCAATGATTCGTATGCCGAGTGCAGCAAGGCTTAAAGCAATATCATCTTCTAGATTTTTTATTCGTGAAATACGTACGCCTGCTGCAGGAATAATTTCGTACAATGTAACAGTAGGGCCAACCGTTGCAGAAATTTTCTGAATATTGATATCGTAATTTTTTAATGTGTTGATGATTTGGTTTTTATTGGCTTCCAGTTCGGCAGGATCCTGGATAATTTTTTCGCTGCCGTGCGCTTCCAGCAAATCAAGTTTTGGATATTTGTAATCACGCAGGTCTAAAATTGGGTCGTAAGGAGTATCAAGTGTGGTAGATTTTTTAACCGGCACGTCAGGTTGTTCTTGTTCGGCGTTAAATTCTTCGGTTTTTATTTCTAACTCCAGCGCAGGAATATCTTTTTTAGATTGGGGTTTATTATTTGTCAAATCCAGTACCTGAGCGGCATTGTTTTCTGTGAAAATACCCCCCCGGGGTTCATTAACTTCAGGTTCCTGGTGCGATGCAAATTTTTCTTTTATTTCCGGCATTTCTTTTTCAACAATTTGCAAATCATGATTTGATGTAGCATTAACCTGCAAAGGAATATTCACCATTCCTCCATCCCCTTTTAAAGTATTTCGCCTGGTACCAGGTGCAGCATTGTCTAATGGCGCTTCGCCTGCAACTAAGGCAGATTCACTATCTGCTTCCGGCAAACCGTCCAGGCCTTCTGCACTTTTTATTTTTGCGGTCGGGATTTTAAAAACTGGATTAAAACGCCAGATAACGTAAACAAGTATAGCCACAGCAATTACAGCCAACGTTCCAACTTGCCCAATAGTTCTGTACATCCATTCTCTAATCATATTTCCCACTGCCCCACCCCATGGGAATATGTTTCCATTCATTAAAACGGCAGCGCTCACACTTACAATAATTAACCCGGTAATTACGTACTTAATATTTCGCCTTATAGAAAAAACTTTTTTTCCGAAAAACAAATTAACGCCTGCAACAAAAAAGAAACTGCTGATAAAGTAAGCGGCAATTCCAAAACCTTTATAGATAAAAAAGTGCGAAATAAATGCGCCAAAAGTGCCCAAAAGATTATTGACTTTTGCATCGGTGCCTAACAGCAATTTATAACCGTGCTGAAAAACTTTGTCCTGGTCTTCTTCCCAGGTAAAAAGATAAGATGTGAATGCGATAAATAATAAAAAAGCCATCAACAAAAAAATAGCACCGGTTATTTTATGGGTACGCTCGTCTTTAAGTAGTTGTTTTACGGCTACTTTTTCTATTTTTTCGTTTTTAAATGCCTCTTTAGAGGAGGCTTTGGATTTTGATGATTTTACTTTATTGGCCATTGGCAACAAAGATATATAAATCCACTACTGCAACATGGCGGAAATTGAATGATTTAGCATAAAATTTATGAATGAAAATGTGTAGGTTTGACAAAACGAATGCCTTTGCAGAAAATAATTAACGTCGCCTGTTTTATTTTATGCTTCCAATTTGCCATTGGGCAAACAAATAACGACAGCCTTACCACCGACGTTTCATTCTTTGAAGAGTTGAGCCCTCTTTCCAATAAGTGTATGTTATTTGTCAGTAGCGATAACAGCAGCAACCCTGACGCCATCGCAGATCATCAATGGAAAAATTATAGCTCATTTCAATTAAAACACTTTATACCCCAACACTGGGTCAACAAAACCCTATACCTTAAGTTCGCATTGCAAAATAGTGGTGAGATAGCCGACACGGTTTATTTTTACCCCGGAAATTCTTTCAGAAGCATTGTATTGTACAAAATTTCATCTACAGGAAGTTTAGAAGCCCTTAAGGATAAAAGTAGATTGGATGGATTTCAGCCAATAGAACTTTCCCCTAAAGAAAGCGCAGGCTTTATCGCAGAATTACATTTTAGCAAAAGAAAGTTCAATACACTCAATGCTAATATTATTCAAAAAAATTATCTTTCAAAATTTCAGAAATTATTTTACACATTAACCTATGATGAACTTGTTGCCGGATACTTGTTAAGTGGCTTATTGCTGATGATGATATTTTACAATGCGGCCAATTTTCACATCAGTAGAAAAAAAGAATTTTTATATAACTGCTGCTACTCTATTTGCATGTTTGGCCTTATTTTCTTTAATACCTACATAGAAAGAAGAAGCGGTGTTTTTGCCAGTTTTTTTATGGGCTACCTTTCTTTTGGCCTGTTGCTGATAGGCACAATTTTTTATATGGCGTTTACCCGGTGGTTTTTAGACACAAGAAAAAATTACCTGCTGTTAGATAAAATTTTTCGCTACACAGAAAAGGGGTTGATGGTACTTGTGCTCTGCTACTCTTATATTTACTTTTTTACAAATAATTTTTTGCTGCAAAACATAGTTGAAAACACTACAAAAATTATTGTGTTGTCAATTGGTATATCGTATATAATAATCGGTCTCAAAAAAAACAATAAACTTTTTAATTACCTGGTAATTGGCAACGCTTTTTTAATTTTCTTTTCTATCATTTCCTTTCTTTTAATCGTTCTGCCGGTTGACAGAACAAGCCTTTTTTCGAGCGCCTTATTATATTATGAATTTGGAATAGTGTGTGAGTTGATATTTTTTCTGCTGGGGTTAACATACAAAAACAGAATAGAGCTAATTGAGAAAATAAAAGAACAGGAAGCTTTGAAACTGGGGACTGAAAAACAAACATTTGAAACAAAGCTGGCGGTACTAAATGCTCAACAGGAAGAACGAAATAGAATAAGTGCCGATATGCATGATGATTTGGGAGCAGGTGTTACTGCAATACGACTGTTTAGTGAACTTGCCAAAAGGAGGGTGGGAAATGATTCCATACCGGAAATAGCAAAAATTTCTTCCTCTGCCAACGAATTGCTCACCAATATGAATACTATTATCTGGACAATGAACAGCAGCAATGATTCGTTTGGTAATATGGTGGCTTATGTGCGCAGCTATGGCATTGAATATTTCGAAAATACAGGCATACAGTGCAAGGTGGAAATTGATAAAGAGCTGCCGGAATTTCCGGTGAATGGAGAAATTAGGCGAAATGTTTTTTTAGTGGTAAAAGAAGCGCTGAATAATATTTTGAAACATTCAAAAGCAACAGAAGTTTCGCTTGTATTAAAAAAAGATGCGGGCGGAATTTCCCTTTTTATACAAGACAACGGTGTTGGAATTGATTTCGATCATTTACGGCAATTTGGAAATGGTCTTAAAAACATGCAACAACGAATGATAAAATCAGGAATTGAATTTTCTATTGAAAATAAAAACGGCACTTTGATAACTTTGCACAGAAGCCTGGAAGATTTAAGCATTTTTTGAAGACACACCTAAAGCAAGTAATACCCAGCCCGCAATAAAAAATGCTCCACCTATCGGGGTGATAGCGCCTACCCATTTTAATCCACTTAGTTCACTTGTTTCTGTAAACGTCAACACAAACAAGGAGCCACAAAAAAATAAGATGCCCAAACAAAATAAACGCCCGGACCATTGCAATAATTTATTGCTAAACTCTTTGTACAGTATTGCTGTTATGAATAAAGCAATCACATGATAATACTGGTATCGAACCCCCGTTTCAAAAACCGCCAGGCTTTTTTCACTTATCATGGTTTTTAATGCATGTGCTCCAAAGGCGCCCAACACAACTGATAAAGCCCCCAACAGAGCGGCTAATTTTAAAAAACTTTTTTGCATAAAAATTTATTTTAAGAGTCAGATTGTACCCCTGCCAATATTTCACCAAACGAATTTTTGGATAAATTACTGGTAACTAAAGTTACAGTTGCTGCTTCATAGTAAGGAGACCGCTCTTTTAATTTCTGTTCTATAAAAACCAGTAGCTTCGTTTGGCTCATTGTGCTGATAAGTGGCCGCTTTTGTAGTTCTGGTAATACCCGGTCAAAAATTTCAGCAGGCGCTGATGAAAGATATATTGTTGTTCCGTTGTTATTCATCCATTGCATATTTTCTAGGAAGCAGGCTGTACCACCTCCGCATGCAACAATGCAAACCTTTTTATTATCAATACTTCTGAGCGTGGCAGCCTCTATTTGCCTGAAGAAAGTTTCACCGTCATTTGCAAAAATTTCAGCGATAGTTTTACCTTCTCGCTTTTCAATTAGCTCGTCCAAGTCAATAAAGGTCAGATTGTATTCTTCCGCCCAAATTTTACCCCAGTGGGTTTTGCCGCTGCCCATAAACCCTATCAAAAAAAACGTCATGCTAAAAAATTGTGTGTGTGCAAGATATAAATTGCGGCTGATACAAATTTATAAATGGTGTTACCGAGCGGGCAAAGAAACAGGTAAATACCCAATGCAATAATCGTAATTATTTTTTCTTTTTAAAATCGCCCCGCTTCCAGGCCTGGATAAATTCAGCCCAGGCAAAAGGGTTAAAGATATTCTGCGGCGGCAGGCCACCGGAGTAGTAATATTTAGATGCTGAATTTTTTAAATACAAATTTGCTGATTCTTTACCATCGCGGGGCAAAGTTGCCATTAACGCTCTTCGGCTGTTTTCATCATTGTTTTTCCTCGCCGTTTCAAGGTTGTCATCAGGTACCTGGGTATTTAAAAAATCCCGCTCAAATTGTTCCCTTGTTGGTCTCGATTTTATGACGGTTGCCGCCAGGAAAACGGTATCGGTAACCATTAGTTGCAATATACTGTACTGGTTGCCTGTTAGATCGCCCGGAACTATTACAGTTTTTGGCTTAAAACCCACACTGGTGAATTCTATGGCGTCACCTTTTAAAACCACTATACTAAATACGCCTTGACCATTGGTAATGGTACCCCTATTCTGCCCTTTTACCACTATGCTCACAGACGGCAATGCCTGAAGGCTGTCTGCCGTCATTACCACTCCATACAATTGAACTACTGAATCTTTAAAGCTCTCAAATTGAGCGGTTGCCGCCTTTGGCATCAACAGAATAACCGGCAGTATATATCGAAAAAATATTTTCATTCAAAAAAATCGATGAAGGCAAGATTTCCTGTTTTGGAAACTAATGCAGTATTTTTTGGTTAAGAATAAATGCTTCGGTCAAAAATAACAACATTCCCTAATTAATAAACAAAGTAAGGGCATCAATGGTTAATTTTGGGGTAAAACTGGGTTTTTTAACAAAAAATTGAACGATGACAAATGACGATATATTAAAGGCGCTCAGCAATGTACAGGAACCTGATCTTGGCAAAGACCTGGTGACACTTAATATGGTGAAAGATATTGTAATCAGTGGCAATGAAGTATCGTTTACGGTTGTATTAACTACTCCTGCCTGCCCGTTAAAGGACCTGATTATGAATGCCTGCATCAATGCGGTAAAATTGTTGGTTAATAAGGAAGCCATTGTAAAAGTAAATTTTACCAGCAATACCAGCAGCAACCGAAAAGATGCTAAAACAGTTTTAAGCGGAGTGAAAAATATTATTGCGGTAGTAAGTGGCAAGGGTGGAGTTGGTAAAAGTACCGTTGCCAGTAACCTGGCATTGGCCATCGCTCAAAGTGGAGCAAGTGTAGGCTTAATGGACGCTGATATCTATGGCCCCAGTCAGCACATTATGTTTGGTGTTAGGGGCGACAGGCCGATGATGAAAGAAACTGAAGGCAAAGGCTTAATTGTACCCATCGAAAAATTTGGTATTAAAATGATGAGCATTGGTTTGCTTGTTGATGAAAAGCAGGCTGTGGTTTGGCGTGGGCCGATGGTAAGCAGCGCCATTCGCCAGTTTGTCAGCGATGTTGATTGGGGCGAACTTGATTATTTGATAATTGACATGCCACCCGGCACCGGCGATATTCATTTAACAGTAGTGCAAACAGTACCCGTTACTGGTGTCATCGTTGTTACCACTCCCCAAACGGTGGCGCTTGCCGATGCAAAAAAAGGAATTGCCATGTTTGGCCAGGCTCAACTAAAGGTGCCCATTATCGGATTGGTAGAAAACATGAGTTATTTTACTCCGCCCGAACTTCCGGAAAATAAATATTATCTATTTGGAAAAAATGGAGGCAAAAATTTAGCTGAAGAATTTGATATTCCATTTCTTGGACAAATCCCGATTGTACAATCCATTCGTGAAGGTGGCGATATTGGGGTACCCATCATGATGAGTGATGATGAGATTACTAAAAAAGCGTTCCAGGATTTTGCATCAATTGCTGTACGTGGCATTGCAATGAGAAATGCGAATATGGAACCTACTCAAATACTTGAATTAGTTGAATAGTGAAATAAAAATTTCATCATTTTTAAACCAGTTTCAACATTATCAAATAGCTAATTCAAATGCCATCAGCAATAAATAAAATAGCAACGTATTGTTTATTGATGTTGATGGCCTGTTCTACAAATAAAAAAATGAACAGTCAAAATAAAATACCTTCCGCACCTGCTGCGACAATGGTTGCATTTGATAAACAAGGCCATCGCGGTTGCCGGGGCTTAATGCCGGAAAATACAATACCGGCCATGTTAATGGCTTTAAATCTTGGCGTTACTACCTTGGAAATGGATGCAAGTATCAGCAAAGACAAGCAGGTTTTTTTATCGCATGAGCCATTCTTTAATCATGAAATAACAACTTTACCCGATGGGGGTTTTATTGACAAAAAAGAAGAACATAGCTACAATATGTATCACATGCTATACGATTCTATCAAAACATATGATGTAGGGCTAAAGCCAAATCACCGTTTTCCGCAGCAGAAAAAAATAAAAATCCACAAGCCACTTCTAAGTGATGTATTTGACAGCGTATCGAAATATATGCTTACCACCAAAAGGCCATACCCTTTTTTCAATATTGAAACTAAATGTATGCCTGCTACCGACAACATATATCATCCCGAACCAGCGGAATTTGTTGATTTACTGATGAAGGTAATCATAGCACATAAGATGGAAAACTATGTAATCATTCAATCGTTTGATTTTAGAAGCCTGCAATACCTCCATCAACACTATCCCAATATCAAAACCGCCATGCTGATTGAAGGATACGACAAGCGATCGTTAGACGACCAGGTTAATGCTCTTGGTTTTACCCCCACTATTTATAGCCCGGAATATATATTGGTCAATAAAAATTTGATCGAAAAATGTCATCACCAAAACATACAGGTAATTCCATGGACAGTGAATGATGCAAAAAAAATTAATGAATTAAAAGAGATGAGAGTAGATGGAATCATATCAGATTATCCAAACTTATTCAATTAGCAACCACCATATTTATGCAGCATCAATTTTCATTGGCTTATGCGCAAAATTTAGATAATAATGATCCATTAAGTAATTACAGGGAGCAATTTTATATACCGTATTTGCAGAATAAAAAAGCCATTTATTTTTTGGGTAACTCGTTGGGCCTTCAACCTAAAACTACCCAGGATGCGGTATTGCACATTATGGAAGGCTGGGCCAATTTTGGTGTGGAAGGTTTTTTTCTTGGCAAAAATCCATGGCTGAATTACCAGCAAAAAATTACCCCATTGTTGTGCGATATTATTGGTGCAAAAAAAGAAGAGCTTATCACCATGAATCATTTAACGGTGAATCTTCATTTACTGATGATTTCTTTTTACCGGCCAACAGCCGCACGTTATAAAATTATCTGCGAAGCAAAAGCATTTCCGTCTGATCAATACGCATTTCAATCGCAGGTAAAATTCCATGGGTTTACCGCTGCAGATGCAATCATTGAAGTGCATCCCAAAGGAGGTTCAGAACTAATTAGTAACGAAGATATTCTTGCGGCCATTGAAGCACATAAAGACAGTGTTGCGCTTGTTTTATTTAGCGGAGTAAATTATTATACCGGGCAAGTATTTGATATAAAAGCCATTACTGAAGCTGCTCACAAAGCAGGTGCCTGCGCAGGTTTCGATCTTGCACATGCAGTGGGAAATATTGCATTACAATTGCACAACTGGCAAGTTGATTTTGCGTGTTGGTGTAACTATAAATATTTAAACAGTGGTCCCGGTGCAATTGCAGGAGCTTTCATCCATGATCATCACTTAAATAATAATGACTTACCAAGATTGAAAGGCTGGTGGGGAAATGATGTTGCCAACCGTTTTAAAATGGGCGATACTTTCACCTCAACACAAACTGCCGAAAGTTGGGCTATGAGTACTTCGCCCATGATGTTGCTGGCCGCCCATAAAGCTTCGCTGGAAATTTTTGAAGAAGCAGGCTTCGATAATCTTATAGCAAAGAGTAAACTGTTGAGTGAATATTTGTTTTTTGTACTCAATCATGTCAATCAACCCGAGGAAAGATTTTCCATTATCACGCCTGCTAATCCTGATGAAAGAGGTTGCCAGGTTTCTTTATCCATACATAAAAATGCAAAGACTGTTTTTGATGCATTGTTACCCAATGGTATCTTTGCCGACTGGCGGGAACCCAATGTAATCCGGATTGCCCCCGTTCCCTTGTACAATAGCTTTGAAGAAATATATACTTTTGCAGCAACCTTAAAACAAATTTTAGAAACTGCCTAATGTATAAACTGGCTCACTTTACCGAAAAAGAGGAAAGCAAAATAATTGCTTTTATGAAAGCCCATTCTTTCGCAGTTATTAGTGGTTTTGGAGAGCAGTATCCTGTTGCAACACATATCCCTTTAGAAATAACCGTAAGTGAAGAAGGTAAAATAATATTAAGCGGACACCTGACGAAAAACACCGATCATCACAAAGCATTTGTAAAAAATGAAAATGTACTAGTAATTTTTAACGGGCCACATTGTTATGTAAGTGCAAGCTGGTACAATAATCCTCAATCGGCTTCTACTTGGAATTACATGTCGGTGCATGCAAAAGGAAAAATTATTTTTACAGATGATGAGGGAACGTTTGCCGCAATACAAGCAGTTACCAATAAATATGAAGGATTAGAGACTGCTGCTGCATTTAACAAAATGCCCAAAGAATATGTAATGCAGATGCTGAAAGCGATTGTAGGTTTTACCATTGACATAGAAAGCCTTGATAACGTTTTTAAATTAAGCCAAAACAAAACCACGCCGGAACAAATATATATTATAGAACAATTAAGAAATAGAGGGGATGAAAATTCTGTAAAGGTTGCCGATGAAATGGAAAAGTTAAGAATCAACAATGTGTAATTTTTTTGCTTAAATTATTATGACAAGACAACAACTGATCGAAAAAATACAATTAAAAAAATCATACCTCTGCGTTGGATTGGATACTGATTTTGATAAAATTCCAAAGCATCTGCAACAACATCCTGATGCGATATTTGAATTTAATAAACAAATCATAGATGCTACCAAAAACCTCTGCGTTGCCTACAAGATTAACACTGCTTTCTACGAAGTGCTTGGTGCAAAAGGCTGGGATATTATGGAAAGAACAGTCAACTATATTCCGAAGGAACACTTTACCATTGCGGATGCCAAACGGGGCGATATTGGCAATACCTCTACCCAATATGCCAAAGCATTTTTTGAAACTTTGAATTTTGATTCCATAACAGTGGCACCTTACATGGGGGAGGACAGTGTTCTGCCATTTTTAGCATTTGAAAATAAGTGGGCAATTGTTTTAGGATTAACCAGCAACAGTGGTAGCCAGGATTTTGAACAGAAAAAAATTGGTGCCAATTTTCTTTACGAAGAAGTTTTAAAAACAGTAAGCTACTGGGGGAATGAAAATAACCTGATGTTTGTAATTGGCGCTACCAAAGCGAGTGTATTTGAAGACATCCGTAAAATAATACCTCATCATTTTTTACTGGTGCCCGGCATTGGTTTCCAGGGTGGCAGTTTGCAGGATGTAAGTAAATATGGGCTCAATAAAGATTGTGGCTTGTTGGTAAATGTAAGCAGAGCGATTATTTACGCCGGCGAAAATGAAGACTATGCAACTGAGGCAAGGGCCATAGCTTTACAATACCAAACTGAAATGGCAACTTATTTAGCTACGATTTGATTTTCTAATTGTTTTATCCATCTTCGGCACACCATCAAAGGAATTAATCCCAACACTCCGAAACTACAATCAATTAAAATATGAAAAAGAGGAATTTGCCGGATGGGGCCAGCAACAAAGGCTAATGGTATCACAGCAATGCAAGCAAGAATTGCCCAATCAATTATCCATTTATTTTTTACAGGATCTTTCAATGGCCCGATGAAAGCCATTGCGATAACAATGTGTGCAAAGGCTAACCAATCGAAACCGTAGGCCAGCATGGGGTATTTACTATTGGTTTCTACCAATGCGTCATAAACATTTTGCAACCATTTTTTTGCAAAAGATGGCACTAAGGCAGGGTGATTTAGCAACCAATCTAATTCAGTCTGCACCGGAAAGGCTGTAACACCACTTAAAATTAATGCAACAATAAAGAATAAAATAAGCAGGCGGATTTTGGCAATTAATGTCATTGTACTTTCTCAGGTTTACCATGCTTGAAACTTCCTATGGGTGATGAATACCATGGCACAATATCTATTGAAAATAATCCCGCTGCAATGGCAGGGTCAGTCTGTGCAATTTTCTCCGCTTCTTCAAGGGTTTTACAATCAAAAACAAAAAGGCCTCTCCAGGCAAAATTGTTTTTATCAAAAGGGCCGGCAACCTTTATTATACCTTCATAGTATAATCTATTTATATTAGCCATATGCCCTTTAAATAATTCCGCTTTTTGAGCGGAATCAAAATTTTGCTTGGGGCCGGTTTTTATCATCACAAAAAAATATTGTTCAATTTGATCTTCGAGTCTTTGCTTTTTTGCATCATTCGTATCCTGGGCCTGGGCAGGATTGAAAGAAATAGCAACTAAAAAAGCAAATAACTGAAAAGTGACTTTCTTTTTCATAAACGTAATTTTACCGAAAATACAAAAGGCCCGTAAATAATCACGAACCTTTTGCTGTTAATTTTGGATAGACTTCTATGTGGATATTTTCCCTTTTCCTTTCGCTTTGTCTTTGCCTTTCATATCCTCAGATGAGGCCTCGCCTAAAATCACTTTACCAAAGCTAGAATTTACCTTTACAGGCACAGAACCACTACCGGATTTTCCATTATAATTGTGATCAAACTTTGGACCTCTATTATCATCATCATCATCTTCGTCACTGTTAAATTTTACACTACTCCTATTTTTAAAATCTCCAAAACTGGTGGAGATAGAATAAGAAACAGAGACATCGCCAACAGGCCGCAGGTTTACTGTAGAATAAGATACGTTTGCCGTGAGGCCGGTAAGGCTGTTATCAAAATTTATTTTTGTAGCGCTGCTGAATTCGAGGTTAAGTTTTACTTTTCCTGCCAGCTTACCAATGTCTGCAGAAGAATATTTAATACTGATGGAACCATTAGCAGCACTTTCAATGGTGGCTTTGCCAAATTCAACATCAATAGACTTAACATTACTTAGGTTACCTGTTGCTAAAGAACCGAATTTGCTTGTGAGTTCAACTTCGCCTCTAAAGTCTGGAATTATAGTTGCTCCAAATTGATTTTCAATTTCCAGTGGATTAGATGCCGGCATGGAAATTTGGTAATTCACTTTCATCGAGCTCTTTTCGTGTTTGCCATTGTTTCTTCCATTAATAGTGGTTTTAAATTTTATTTCGCTGCCCGATTTAGAATCAGCTATGCTGATACCGTCAATTATTTTTTGTGCCACGCTTTCCGTGTTGGCAGACACTTCCACGGTTATATCCACTTTTATTTCATTTTTGCTCCAGGTATGTACTTCTACATCGCCAAACGAATTATCGATATTCAATTTATCAGATGAAGAAACGTTGTACGATTTGTTTATCGATTTGCTTTTTGAAAACTCGTACTTTTTGTTGTTATCATTGTTATTATCATTCTGCGCAAAAACAGTTTGCTTCAGTAAAAAAAAGGTTAATGATATACTAAGTAGTTTGGCTATTTTTT
>JBGSIG010000818.1:0-5305 GCA_041742655.1 Ferruginibacter sp.
TTCAAAGCTTCCCAATAGTTTGTCCATTTGCAGGGCACGGGCGCCGTTAATGGTAGCCCATTGCAATATTTCTTCAAGTGAAAAGCTAAAGGAAGTTTCCTGCTGAATGGTTTTAATTTCGGCTAAAATATCAAGTTGCCAATTGCTTGCATAACTGTCTGTACCTATAACGATGGTGCAGTTATTTTTTACCAGTAAATCAATAGGAGGAATTTTTTGTTCAATATATTTATTGGCGTTAATACAAATACAGAAAAATAATTCACCTGTGGAGGCATTCTGTAATTTGTTTGAATTACACTGCTGATTGTAAAAATCAATATCACCCTGGCTGGTAAAGGTATTGTGTACAGATATAACAGATTGATTGTTGCTGAAATAAGGCAACCAGCTTTGCAGACTGGTTTTGCCGGTTGGTTCGAACGCTGAAATATCTATTGAAAAGTTTTTATATAAATCCAGGAACCCGCCCGATTTATTTTGATACAAATCATTTTCTTCGGCGCACTCCTGGTTGTGAATTGTGATTAGCTGGTTGGGCGTTTCACTATTTAATAATCCGAATAATGTTTTTGAAACCGAGTATGGAGCATGTGGCGATAAGGAGGTATTTGAAAGCCAGTCGTCACGAAAATTACCAAACACCTTTTTTATGTCTATAAGTCTTTTATTAGCTGTAACATCGGTAAAGCCACTTGCCTCAATAAAATTGTGCCATTGCAATTTACTTTCGTGCTTTAGACGGATAGTGTCCGGGGTATTGCAAATGTCTCCCACAGCTTGAATACCGCTGTCATACATTTCCTGCACTGCGGTTTGCATTGCGTCTAATTTTGCTTCATCAGAATGAGTTCTTTTAGTCATTACCTGTTGCACAAACTTAACTAAACCTGTACCAGCGGGTATTACGCCTTTTAAATGACTAAGTTCAAGATGACAGTGGACATTTACAAAGCCCGGAGTTAGTACACCGCTGAACTGCTCAATGCCATCGCCTGCATCTTTCACGTCTACAACATCTACAACTACCCCATCGCGGGTAGTTATTAATGTAAAATGCCCTTCTAATATTTTGTGACCTGTAAAAATATGGTCGGCGGTAAATTTTCTATACAAATTGATTGCTTGATATAATGTAAATTTGCGCCTCTCCAATTGGGGGGCAAAATAAAATTGTATTTGGGCAAAGTTATACCCTATAACAATCTGCTAATGTGCGATAATTTTTTATTTATAGCCAGAAAGCGAAACAACTTTAAATTTTAGTAAAATCATTTCACCGGGAAATAGAAGTATAAGTTCATGTTAGATAAATTAGATGCCATAAAAGGAAGATTCGACAACCTGGGAGTTGCGTTAACTAACCCAGAAATTGTAAGCGATAATAAGAAATTTGCGTCGGTTAGTAAAGAGTACCGCAGTTTAGAGAAAATTGTGGATGCCAGGAACCAGTATATTAAAGTGCTGGATGATATTGAGTTTAATAAAGAGGTACTCAGTGGGGACGATGCGGAAATGAGAGACCTGGCAAAGCAGGAATTGCCTGCTTTGGAGGAAACAAAAGAAAACTGGGAAAAGACACTAAGAAACATGCTTATTCCCAAGGATCCTTATGATGAAAAAAATGCTATTTTGGAAATAAGGGCAGGAACAGGTGGCGACGAAGCTTCGCTTTTTGCAGGGAACTTGTTAAGGATGTACATAAAATATTGTGAAAGAAAAGGTTGGAAAACTGCCTTGTTAAGTGAAAGCGAAGGTACTGCCGGTGGCTTTAAAGAAGTGCAGGTAGAAGTAGTGGGGGATGATGTGTACGGGATATTGAAATTTGAAAGCGGTGTACATCGTGTGCAACGTGTACCTGATACCGAGGCCAGTGGCCGGGTGCACACCAGTGCAGCAACGGTAGCTGTAATGCCGGAGGCTGAAGAAATTGATTTTGAATTGAAAGAAAGCGACGTTAAAATGGAAACGGCCAGAAGTGGTGGGGCAGGTGGCCAAAACGTTAACAAAGTAGAAACCAAGGTTTTTTTAACCCACAAACCAACCGGCTTAGTAGTTATGTGCCAAACGGAACGCAGCCAGTTGGGAAATAAAGAGAAGGCTATGGATATGATGCGTACTAAATTATATGACGAGGAAGTGCGAAAGGCCGAGGAAGCTATCTCCCACAAGCGGAAAAGTTTAGTGAGTACAGGCGACAGAAGTGCCAAAATTCGCACCTACAATTACCCTCAAGGCAGGGTTACTGATCATCGCATTGGTTTAACTGTTTATAATCTTGACAACGTTTTAAACGGGGATATTCAAGAATTTATAGATGCCTTGCAATTTGCCGAGAATGCAGAAAAATTGGCTACCGAAGGTTAAATTTTATTAGTATTAATTATACATTAGGAGTATTGTTTATTTGATTGTTATTAACTACCTTGGGCCAAAACGAACAACGATGCTTGAAAATCTTTTTACTCTTATAAAAGAAAATAGTACAGAGACTGTGATTAACAATCCTGTGATCCCTAACGAACAGAATGATGCTGTGATAGCCGATGCAACTTATTCCGTTGCGAGTGGTTTGCAGGGAATGTTGGCCGGCGGCGGTTTACAAGATGTCCTTTCGCTGTTTAACAATACCAATAGCAACAGCGATCAGGGCACCGGGTTGTTAAATAACCCCATTGTGAGTAATATTATCAACAGCTTTACCAACAAGTTGACCACCAATCACGGTATTGCAACTGACCAGGCTAGTGGAATTGCCGGCAGCTTAATTCCAGGTATACTTAGCAACCTGGTAAACAAAACCAACGACCCCAATAATTCAAGTTTCGACATTGGAAGTATTATAAGTTCTTTAACCGGTGGTGGCGGACAGCCGGGTGGTGGCAACTTAGACCTTGGCGCACTTGTCAGTAATTTTACCAGTGGTGGTTTAGATGCAAATAACGACGGTCATATTGGCCTTGACGATATTATTAGTAAAGTAACTGGGGGTGCACAGCAACAGCGACAGGTTCATGGTGAGGGAAATGATTTAATGGATATTATAAAAGGATTTGTGAAATAGCGTTTTAAATAATTGTTAAAGACCATTAATATTTAACCATTTTTCCATTTACTTTTAAATTATTATGTAACTTCACCTTAAGAATTAATTGATTCTTTTTTGCTCAGTTCTTAAAATTTTTAGTTCATATCAGATAGTTTATTACATTAAGGGATCTTTAACATAGATTCAATTTTTATGGCATCTGTTTTGTATATTTATAGTAAGAACATTAAAAAATAAAAATAAACTTTTTCTCATAAGCAGTTAGTTTTGGTAAACGGCCCCGATTTCTATCGGGGCTTCTCTTTTACAGATATTGCTCCTGTAAAATTAAACACCTTTCTTAACCCTATATCCTACACTCATCGCTTAAGATCTTAGAAAAATTTGGTTTAACAGTAATTAGCTTTGCAAGAAAATCTCTCATCCCTGCAAGCCTTCACATATTGTTATTTATTACATCGTATTTACCTTGCTGATATTACAGCATTTCCATTCGAAAAAGTAGATTATAATAAACTTGTCGGATGATTCCTCAACGGTTGATATCCCGGCAATTAATGTACTATATTGTAATGAAATCTTTAAACAAAGCCGTTAAAGGAGAGCTGCAAGGGTAGGGGGGTAAAACGAACTTGTAATGTTAAACAGGTGGCAACTGCATAAACCACCACCATCAATGATAAAAGTGATTACTTTTGCGCAAACATTATTTTAATTCACTTATTTATAAAAAACCTAACTAAATCACTTGGCAACGAAGGAATCAGAACGAAAATCTTTTCTAAAAAAAATTGGCGGCAAGCAAAAGGAAGAAGAGCAGACAGAAATGTCTTTCTTTGATCATATTGAAGAATTGCGCTGGCATATTATACGAAGCCTGGTAGTTTGGCTGGTTGCTGCTATACTCATTTTTATTTATGTAGATTGGGTTTACGATAATATAATACTGGCGCCCACCTTCCCCCAATTTTATACTTATGGAGCACTGTGTGACCTTGGCCATTGGCTTCATTTGGGCGACAGTTTTTGTATGCCGCCTATTCCAATTAATTTACAGGTTACAGAAGTAAATGGCACATTTGCTTCGGCTATAAATATTTCCATGATTGGTGCTTTGGTAATTGCGTTTCCTTACATTTTCTGGGAGCTATGGCGTTTTATAAAGCCTGCCCTTTCGCCCAAAGAAAAAAAATACGGCCAAAACAGCATTTTTTTTGTGTCTCTTTGTTTCTTTACCGGCGCTGCTTTTGGCTATTACCTGCTGGCTCCATTTACATTTAATTTTTTGGCAAGTTTTACTTTAGGAAAATCTGCCGTAATACTATATCGACCTTCAATTAGTGATTATGTAGATAGCCTCACCAACCTTATCTTAGGCTGTGGTATTGCGTTTGAATTGCCGGTACTTGCTTTTGTGCTGGCAAAAATCGGCATCATTACCGGAGAAATGTTGAAAAAATATTTCAAATTTGCTTTTGTTATTATATTGGTAGTGGCAGCAGTAATAACGCCTTCGCCTGATTGGACAAGCCAGTTTATAGTTGCCATCCCGCTGCTGCTTTTATACTGGATAAGTATCGCATTGGCAACCAGTGTAGATAGAAAAAAAGCTAAGGAAGAAAAAGAATGGAGTTAAGATAATGGGTAATTGACAACGGTTAAATGGATAATGCTTTAAATTTGTAGTGTTTACTAATTATCAATTTTCCATTAGTTAATTATCAATTAAAATACCATGCAAACATTTAACCTACAATTACCAATTGCACTCGGCTGCGACCATGCTGGTTTCGACTGCAAAGAAGATTTAATTTCTTTTTTAGAGGGGGAAGAAGTTGCCTTTAAAGATTTTGGTACTTATAATAAAGATTCTGTTGACTATCCTGATTTTGCACATCCCGTTGCACTTGCAGTTGAAAACGGGGAAGCTGCATTTGGCATTTTATTATGTGGCAGTGCCAATGGCGTGGCAATTACCGCCAATAAACACCAGGGAGTAAGGGCTGCAATTTGTTGGGGTGAAGAATTAGCCGAGTTGGCCCGTAAACACAATAATGCCAACATTATCTGCATTCCTGCACGTTTTGTGCGGGATGGAGATGCTGAAAAAATGCTAGACATTTTTATGAATACACCGTTTGAGGGCGGAAGGCACCAGGGCCGGGTTAGTAAAATGGCATGTTGATATTGTGCATCACGCTAAAACACGCAATACTTCATAGAAAATAGCAATGCGCCAACCATTGCAATAATTAT
>JBGSIG010000819.1:0-3989 GCA_041742655.1 Ferruginibacter sp.
TTTGCGTAAGCACATGGCCGACATGAATCCAGAAGAAGCTTTAAATACCTTGCTGAAGAATATGAAAGGAACCAAGGATAACGCAGAGTTCCTAACGTCTATGAACGGGTAAAATAAATTGTATTTTATACTAGGTTTTACAGGCCGCTGATTTTTTCAGCGGCTTTGTTTGTAAGTAAAGAGGGTTCAACAAAACATTGGATTGTGATGGTTAAAAACAAACAATAAATACCTGCGGTGGATGTTTTATAATTTTGTGTTGATTAATTAAAAAAAATCGCACAAAAAAGCAGCATACTAAAACAGGACGAGCAAATGGCAGTACATAAAATTTTGATAGAAGAATTTTTACAACTGGCAAAGCTGCATTCGGTATTGGACGTTCGCAGCCCGGGAGAATATCTTCATGCCCATATACCAAGTGCCTGTAATTTACCGTTATTTAGTGACGAAGAAAGAAAGGTGGTTGGAATCGCTTACAAACAGCAAAGCAGAGAAACTGCCATCAAAACAGGTCTGGATTATTTTGGCTCAAAGATGAGGAAGATGGTAGAGGAGGTAGAAACTCTGGTTAGCAAAACTTGTATTTACAAAAATGAATCGGTTGAAAAGCAACCAGCCCTTAAAGAAAAACCTTGTGTGTTGGTCCACTGCTGGCGTGGAGGTATGCGTAGCGCAGGTGTGGCATGGCTGTTAGACTTATATGGATTTAAAGTATACACCCTTGCCGGTGGATACAAAGCTTATCGTAAATGGGTAAGAACACAATTTGAGCGAGCGTATAATTTGAACGTTTTGGGAGGTTATACAGGTTCTGGAAAAACAATGGTGTTGCGGGAATTAAGCAGATCGGGCTTAAAGGTTATTGACCTGGAAAGATTGGCTAACCATAAAGGTTCGGCTTTTGGTGCCCTTGGTGAAAACCCTCAGCCTACTCAGGAGATGTTTGAAAATTTGCTGGCTGAAAACCTTCACGAAATAACGGCAATGACTGTCTGTAATAATTTAGAAGAGATATTTATTGAAGATGAAAGTCAACGAATAGGACTAATAAATATACCCCGCAATTTTTGGAATCAAATGCGCAAAAGCAATTTGTTATTTTTAGAGATTCCTTTTGAGGAAAGGCTTACCAGCCTGACGGAGGAATACGGAAAGTTTGAAAAAGAAAGCCTGGTGAATGCGGTGATGCGTATTCAAAAAAGACTTGGGGGACTGGAAACAAAAAACGCCATTAATTATTTACTGGAAAATAAACACCGGGAATGTTTTAGTATTTTGCTGAAGTATTATGATAAGTGGTACGAAAAAGGTTTACAAAGCAGGAGCAATTTAGAAGTTTTATTAAGGAGAATTCCTTGCGCAAATGGTGAAATAATAACCAATACCCAAAAACTGATTGATGAAAAAACTGCAATTCAATAAATTATTTTTACTGATATTATTTTTACCTGTGCAGCTTTTTGCGCAGGATATTACCGGCCTTTGGAAAGGAGAAATATATGTGGATTCCACAAAACAATATTTACCCTTTGAAATTTCTATCAGCGAAACAAAAGGCAAACTCAACGGTTATTCTCTTATTACTTTTGAAGAAAATGGAAAGCAGGAAACCGGACTACGCGACGTTAAAATTGATAGAAAAGATGACTTAATTACCATTTATGATGTAAGCCTGTTAGATAACTCTTTTAGTTTTGTTCCGCCAAAAGAAATTAAAAAGAAAATGGTGGTGACCTTAACAGTACAGGATACAATAATGCGCCTTTCCGGTTATTGGAGTACCAACCGCACAAAGCATTTTTTGGCTGCAACGGGTAGTGTTGAACTTCATAGAAAAAATGATTACAAAGCCACAGCATTATATAAAAAATTAGACTCTCTGAAATTATCAGATAAGATAGCATTTAAAGAGCCTGTTAAACAAACGGACGTGGCGGCTACAAAAATAGCACCACCTCCTGTAGCATTTGTTGCAAAGCCGACGGAAGAAAAAAAGACCCCGCCGATTGTAGAAAAGTCAAAAGAATCTTTGGCAGTGGCGCCAAAACCTGTTGAAGAAAAAAAGCCTGCGCCTGTAATTGCAAGCACTCCTCCACCTCCACCAACACTGGTGGTGGCAGCAAAAACAGCCGAAGTAAAAAGCCCGTCTGCGGTTGCGAAACCGGAAGTTCCTAAAGTTGCCGCGCCAACAGTTGCGGTTGTATCAAAAACCGCTGAAGAAAAAAAGCCAGCACTTGTGGTTTTAATTCCGGTGCCTTCCGTGCCCGTAGCAGTTGCTCCAGTGAGTGAACAAAAACCCAAAGAAACAGTTGCGGTGGTTGAGAAAAATCCGGAGCCTATCATAAAGCCGGTTGCAACAGGCGCTGCAGACGTGGATAAAAGAACCATTGCCACCACTCAATCGGTTTTTTATACAACCGACAGTTTAGTACTTACCCTTTACGATAATGGTTACGTAGATGGTGATACTGTAAGCGTAGTAATGAATGGTGAGCTGATTTTTTCGAAACAGGGATTGTCTACAAGGGCTGTTAGCAAAACAATTTATATTACCAAAGAAACACCAGACTCAATTAAGTTGGTAATGTATGCGGAAAATTTAGGAAGCATACCACCCAATACCGGACTTTTGGTGGTGCATGACGGCGACGCGGTTTACGATGTTCGTTTTAGTGCCGACTTAAAATCAAACGCCGCTATTATTTTAACACGAAAAAAGAAAGAGTAAAAAATATTTATTGTGATGACAGATAAAAATGTAATTGACAAATTAGTTGAACCCGCATTAACAGATGAGGCAAATGCAACAAACTTTAAACTCACACAATATTCTCATGGGGCGGGCTGTGGCTGCAAAATTGCCCCAAAAATATTAGACGAAATTTTAAGCAGCAATCTTGCAATTCCTGACAACAAAAAACTGCTGGTTGGTAATCATAGTAAGGATGATGCCGCGGTGTACGATCTTGACAATGGAATGGCCCTGATTTCTACCACTGATTTTTTTATGCCCATAGTTGATGACCCATACGAGTTTGGCCGAATAGCTTCTGCAAATGCTATCAGCGATGTATATGCGATGGGTGGTAAGCCGGTGTTAGCCATTGCCATTTTAGGCTGGCCTGTAAATATTTTACCAACTAACGTTGCACAAAAAGTAATTGAAGGCAGCAGAAGTATTTGCAGCGAGGCGGGTATTTCGTTGGCCGGAGGGCACAGTATCGATAGCCCCGAACCTATCTTTGGGCTGGCAGTTAACGGCCTTATTGTTGTAAAAAATATCAAAAAAAATAATGGCGCTAAGGAAGGCGATATGCTTTTTTTAACCAAACCATTGGGAGTAGGTATATTGACTACAGCGGAAAAAAAGGGCTTGCTGAAAGATATACATAAAGGACTGGCTGCAAAACAAATGATGCAATTGAATAAGGTGGGTGAAGCCCTGGGCAAAATAGAAGGCGTTTCAGCAATGACCGATGTTACCGGTTTCGGATTATTAGGCCACCTTATTGAAATGGCGGAAGGCAGTGGCTTAAGTGCAGAGGTGAATTTTGACAAGGTTCAATTAATAACAACCGACCTTTTTAATTATGTTGATAATAAATGCGTACCGGGCGGCACACAAAGAAATTGGGATAGTTACGGACATAAAATAGCAACGCTATCAGATTATCAACAGGCAGTACTTGCAGACCCACAAACTAGCGGTGGCCTGCTAATTGCGGTGGATGCAAAAGCAGTAGATG
The DNA here is from genome assembly GCA_041742655.1 of Ferruginibacter sp. GTDB lineage: Bacteria > Bacteroidota > Bacteroidia > Chitinophagales > Chitinophagaceae > Ferruginibacter. Next base: position 3,750 of record JBGSIG010000819.1, read on the forward strand.
AAGTCAAAAATATTTTGCATCAACACGGTTTAGCAAAATTTACTGAAGCTATTGGTTCTTTGATACCACTCCACCAAAAAACAATTAATTTTTGCAATTAGGCCAATGCATCAATTTTTGCTGAAAGCTTTCTGTCTCTTTCAGTGATAACATCTCCGGCATCATGTGTGCTTAACCAAATTTCTACCTGGTTGTACACGTTTGTCCAAAGTGGATGATGGTCCATTTTTTCTGCTGCCA
>JBGSIG010000820.1:0-3908 GCA_041742655.1 Ferruginibacter sp.
GCTTCCATGGTCATTATATAAACAGTGCAGGCAATAACACAAATTATCCAACCTGAGATGTTGTTAATACGTTTAAAATTCATATAGAAGTTAATTATGTCCCGAAACCGATCGGGAGGGCAAATATAAAACTATCAACCGATTGAACGGCTTTGATAACAATTTTTTATGAATTTACTGCTGCTATCACTTTCATGCTTTTAAATCCTATGCGACGTATAAGTATATTTATAGCATAAACAGTTACAAAGGGCAACAATGGGTGTATAAAAGGTTTGCAAACCAGGCTTTTATTTTAAATCTTTGTAAAAATTTTAAATCATGAAAAAAATTATAAGTTTTCTTTTTGCATTAATTGTACTAAGTAGCTGTCACCAGATTCAGGGGAGCGGTAATGTGGTTACCGAAAATAGATCAACCGGCGATTTCACAGGTGTTTCTGCCGGCGGTGGATTTGAAGTAGAATTAAAAACCGGGCCGTCAACAGAAGTAAGGGTTGAAGCCGATGATAACCTCATGAAGTACATTGAAACAAGGGTATCTGGAAATGTATTGCATATCAGCACTAAAAGCAATACCAATATTATGGATGGACATTACAAAGTATTTGTGACAAGCCCAGAGATTAACTTTATAAATAGTTCCGGTGCAGCAAGTATACACATTATAAATGTGATAAAAAATGATGAAAAAATAAAATTGGAAGCTTCTGGGGCAGCGTCTATTAACGGGGAAGTAGATGCACCCAAAATTTCTGCAGATGCAAGCGGAGCTGCAAATATCACCGTATCGGGCCGAACTATGAATTATGATGCGGAAGCCTCCGGAAGTGCAACCATTAAAACCAGTGAATTGATGAGTGAAACCACTAAAGCCCAGGCATCTGGTGCAGCAAATATTCATGTGTTTGTAAGTGTTAGCCTTGATGCTGATGCCAGCGGAGCTGCAAGTATTTCCTATAAGGGTGCAGGAAATGTTGTGCAAAAAGCAAGTGGAGCTGCCAGTATTAAAAAAGACGATTAAAATAGTTCTCCTTCATTTGAGAGTCCCATTATCATTATTTTGATAGCGGGACTTTTTGTTTGCAGCCAATTCCCATTGGTTTGGCTGTTGAACACTTCAATTTATTTAGTGGATACTTTTCTTGTCATCTTGTCACTTTTTCATTCTTGGTATTTTCTTTGACAGGTAGTGTAAAAAAACTACACATCATGCAAAAAGGAAATATAAGGGTACAGACGGAGAATATTTTTCCGATCATTAAAAAGTTTTTATACAGCGAACACGATATATTTTTAAGGGAGTTGGTGAGTAATGCTGTGGATGCTACGCAAAAGTTAAAAACGTTGTCTTCGCTGGGAGAAGCAAAAGGCGAATTGGGTGATTTGGCGATTACTATAAAAATTGATGCAGAAAAAAAGACGCTTACTATTTCTGACAAAGGAATTGGCATGACAGGGGAAGAAGTGGATAAATTTCTTAACCAGGTGGCTTTTAGTGGGGCCGAGGAATTTTTAGATAAATATAAAGGCCAGAATGAAAATAATATAATCGGGCATTTCGGTTTGGGATTTTACTCTTCTTTTATGGTGAGTGAAAAAGTAGAAGTAATTACAAAATCATATAAAGAGGATGCTGTGGCGGTAAGATGGGAGTGTGACGGCAGCCCCGAATTTTTATTGGAAGATGCGGAAAAGGCTGACAGGGGAACAGATATTATTATGCACCTCAATGAGGAGAGTCTTGAGTTTTTGGAAGCACACCGGGTGAAAACGGTATTGGATAAGTTTTGTCGTTTTTTACCGGTACCCATCATGTTCGAAGAAAAACAAATTAATAACCCAGCACCGGCCTGGACAAAAAAGCCATCTGAACTTACTACAGAAGATTACCAGAATTTCTACAAAGAATTGTATCCTTTTAATGAAGCTCCATTATTTTGGATTCACCTTAATGTTGATTATCCATTTAACTTAACTGGTATTTTATATTTCCCTAAAATCAAACAATCGTACGAGATACAAAAGGACAAGATACAATTATACAGCAACCAGGTTTTTGTAACAGATGAGGTAAAAGACATAGTGCCCGAATTTTTAATGTTGCTGCAGGGCGTTATAGATTCTCCTGATATTCCTTTAAACGTTAGTCGTAGTTATTTACAGGGCGATCCAAATGTGCGAAAAATAAATGCGCATATTACCAAAAAAGTTGCGGACAAATTAGAAGAGATATTTAAGAATGACCGTACATCTTTTGAAGAAAAGTGGGAGAGCCTTGGATTGTTTGTGAAGTATGGTATGATGACAGATGATAAGTTTTTAGAAAAAGCTAATAAGTTTTTGATTTTGCAGGATACAGAGGGCAAATTCTTTACATTTGATGAATACAAAATAGCAACTGAAACAGTTCAAAAAAATAAAGAAGGCAAGCAGGTAATTTTATACACTACAGATCCGGTGCAACAGGATGCATTTATACAACAGGCTATAGCAAAGGGTTACAAGGTTGTTAAGATGGAAACCATCATCGACAATGGTTTTGTAAACCAAATGGAAATGAAATGGGAAAACGTGCAGTTTGTAAGAGTTGACAGTGATATCACAGACAATTTAATTGACAAACAAGAGGGTGGAGAAAGCGTGTTGAATAAAGAGGAAGAAGAAAAATTGAAAGAATTATTTGGCGTAAAAATTCCCGAATTAAATGTTACCGTAGAGGTTAAAGGATTAAGCGCAGACACGCCACCGGTAGTAGCAACAAGGCCCGAATTTATGCGCAGGATGAAAGACATGGCTGCTATGCAAGGTGGTATGGGTGCATTTTATGCAAGCATGCCCGATGAGGTTACTTTAACTGTAAATGGAAATCATCCTGTATACAAAAATATTTTAGCTCAAGAAAAAGAAAGGCAGGAAAAATTAGTGAATAATCTGGCTGATCTTGCATTATTATCTCAGGGGTTATTAAAAGGAAATACGCTTACAAATTTTATAAACAGAAGCGTGGATTTGATGAATGCGAATTAATTGGTCAATTGTGAGAGATGAATGGTGTCTTGTGAAAATTTGATTTTTTTGAAAATAATTTCTTTCTAATAATAGACTTCCGGCGTTATTTTAATGCCGGAAGTTTTAGTATAGCAGCTTCAAGATATTTCATTTCTTTGGTATGAAAGACCTCAATGAAACCTTCTTCTAAAAATACGTCTTCGTACAGGGGATTTGCGTAAGCAACGATGATTTCCCTGGGGTGTTCCTTTGCACTTTCCATGATATTGGATACCACTGCAGTCATTATTACCACATCAAAAGGATTGAATAGAAATATACAATCCACGTCAAACGGTATTTCAAAATTGGTAGCATCTTTTGTGATTACAGTGTAATCAATTGAAGGCAGTTTTTCTTTCGTTGTTTTTAAATTTGTTGTGGCTTGTTCGCACAATTCTTTTGAAAAATCAATCCCGGAAACTTTTTCGTATCCGTTATAAGCTGCCACACACATGGCCCTTCCCTTACCACAACCAATATCTAAAAAGTGCTTTCTTTTGCTAACCGGAAGTTGCTTGAAAATATTCTCCAGCAATAAATAACTTATAGGCATGTAAATAGTGGCGTGAGAAATATCGATGCCTTTTTTTGACAATGTCTTTAATTCGTCTGCACCGGTGGTATTGATATTATACTTTTTTTCACCTTTTATTTCCTGCGATATAACCTTGAATGCAATCATCCAGTTCCAGTTAATACCGAGGTAGAAAAAGTATTTTAAGTAGGTAAATATTTTCAATGCTTGCTTTGTTGGTTGTAGTTAATATACTCAGGCTGATAATTGCAAATCAATTATTTTTAACTGCAAATTTGTCTCTCCATTCCATTCATTTTCATCTATTGTAAACACCAGGT
>JBGSIG010000821.1:0-1676 GCA_041742655.1 Ferruginibacter sp.
CTACCGATATTCCGGATGGGTTACCTATTTCATCTTTTTGTATTAAGCAGTAGCAGAATTAATATATTTTTTATTATGTAGCATATAAAATGAATAGCTACATGCAACATCCAAACAAAACAAGATATTATGGCAAAGAAAGTAACTTTTACTTTATCGGCTGAAGTAGTAGGAGCAGCAACTTCAGGACTTTTATTGGGAGAATTCAATAACTGGAATTACAATGATGGTATTAATTTGAAAAAACAGAAAGACGGTACTATGACGGCAACAGCCTCTTTAGAACCGGGCAAAAGATATGAATACCGCTATTTATTAAATGATGGCAGATGGGTAAATGACCATAGTGCAGCGCATTATGTACATATCTCAGGTTTTCAGGTAGAAAACTGCGTAATAAACGTTGAAGAAGAAACTCAAGCAGCTCCCGCTAAAGAAAAGGTTGCTAAAGTTGTTGCTGAAAAAGTAAAACCAGCTGCTAAAAAAGCGGCTCCTGCAAAAGAGAAAGCTCCCGTTGCCAAAAAAGCAGCTCCTGCAAAGGCAAAAGCAGCAGCACCAAAGGCAGCCAGCAAAAAGCACGGCGAAATATAATAATCAACCCGCTATATCAATAAACTACTACAGTTTTTAATTTATTATTTATTGTAGAAATTAATAGTCCCCTTAACCGGGGACTTTTTTTATCGGCCAATAACCAATAATACCGACTGGAAATCTGTAATAGACAATTGCCTTGGCCTAAACAGCTATCACAACGGCATTTTGAATTTTTGAAATCACGATTTTTATCGGGAATACCATGAAATGTCAGGTTAATTTATTAAGCAAATTGGCATAAATTCGCTTTACAATTTTTCATTTTGATAACTATTTTAGACAAACAACAATTGCACCTCACCATTTTACGATTGGCAAATCAATTAATGGAAAATCATTTGCATTTAAACGAATTGGTTTTTATTGGTTTGCAACCACGTGGCGTGCAGGTGAGTAAAATGGTGGTGAAAAATATACAGGACTTGTATCCCAATGAGCAAGTGGCTTATGGCATATTGGATATAACTTTTTACAGAGACGATATACGGGAGGAACTGCATGTTGCGAATAGAACAGAGATCCCCTTTTCCATTGAGGGAAAAAAGGTAATATTAATTGATGACGTATTATATACCGGCCGCACCATCAGGGCGGCATTGGATGCATTACAGGATTTTGGCCGGCCGCAAAAAGTAGAATTGTGTGTGTTGGTCGATAGGAGATTTAACCGTGAACTTCCGATACAGCCCGATTATTTCGGAAAAGCCATCGACACAGTTGTTTCTCAAAAAGTAAAAGTAGAATGGGATAAAGAAGAAGTTATTTTATATTAATATTTCTTTTACCTGCGCAACAGATTTCACAAAAGGAGCATTCTGTAAAATTTGTAGCGTTATGGTAAAAAATTCGAACAAATCTATTAGCTTTGCCGCTTAATGCAACTATCTACCAAACACTTATTGGGCATTAAAGACCTTACATCGCACGACATTTCCCTTATTTTAACTACCGCAGCACAGTTTAAAGAAGTTTTGCAAAGGCCTATAAAGAAGGTTCCTTCTTTAAGGGATATCACCATTGTGAATCTTTTTTACGAAAGCAGCACCCGTACCAGGATATCTTTTGAACTGGCTGAAAAA
>JBGSIG010000822.1:0-2230 GCA_041742655.1 Ferruginibacter sp.
GTCATCATCCACCGTTTTTAGGTTTATGTCAATATCTACACCCTTGATAAGCTCGGCAGCAATTTGGTTTACAGCTGCGTTTAAAAAGCCGCTTACACTTTCGTTGGCAAGCAGGTTGGTGTTAGACACTCCGTTGCCGCCAAAATAATCCTGGCTCTGGTCTGCAATAAACCTGTTTAAAGCCAGCAGGGCAAACACCTGTTTGTTCATGGCAGATGGGTCATTGCGCAACTGGTCTAGTTTATTTTTGATGGTGTTGGCCACCTCATACGATACGCCTTCTGCTTTATCTTTCATTACAATGTCAAAACCCAATTCAGGCTTCGATACCGGGCCATTTATTTTAAGTAAAACCTCAAAGGGAACTTTTCTTTTGAACTGCGCACTTTGTGCCGAAGTTGATCCGCCCACTTCGTTGCCAATTAAATCCAGTGGCGAGGTACTTATTTCATATGCAGCGGTAATATTTGCAGCAGCATTTTCCGCATTTCCACTTAGTGTAATTGTGCTGCCATCCAGCAAAAGAAATTTTCTTTTTACAGGGCCATAGTTTAACTGGTAGCTGCCCCCTTTTAGTTCGTACACACCTGTAAGCGCCACGTCGCCGTTGGGCTGTAAACCCATATTTATATGTGCCTGGCCCTGCACCTGCAATTCATCGCTGGTAGCAGGGTCAACAATTACTGTAAATTTTGCTTTGGGTTCTACCTCCAGGTTAATATTATATACCAAATTTCCTCGAGAGGAAGTTGCATTTTTTTTAGCTGCTATTACTTCCTGCAATGTTTTTTTACCTATTAAATTAGTAATGGTATCCATATCAACAAACTCAATCAGCTCATCCCTTTCTGAAAGCGAAGACACAACCTGTTGTTTTACATAAGTAAGGTCGGTGCCGTCTTTAACCACCACATTACCCGATACGTCGGGTGCGCTTACATTTCCTTTTACAGCAGCATCTATTGCTACAATGGCTTTGCCATAAATCATATCATTGTCTGCATCTGTATTATTGATTGCATTAAAATCGCTGGCTTTTATTTTCAGGTCGGTTACAAATTCTTTATCGTTATTTTCCGTAAGTGTTCCATCAATGGTCAATGGGTTTCCGGTGCTGTCCTGCACAGTAAAATTGTTGAAGGAAATAGTTGGATATTGCAGGGCTATTTTTTGGCCATCTATTTTTAAAAATGTTCCAAATTTGGCCGCGATGGTCTTAACGTTATTAAAGGTTAACTCACCACTCCATACCGGGTTATTTGCAGCGCCGGTAATTGCCAGCGGCCCGGTAATGGTACCGTCACTGCGGGTAAGATTGCCTTGCGAAAAAGGCTCTACAGTCGCCAGCACAAGCGGGTTTAAATTTACCTTTACATCAATGTTGCTGGCGTTGTAGTTACCGCTTAGGTCTACGTTATTTCCGTTGCCATCCAGCTTGCCTGTTAAGTTTACATTGCCATTGCCACTGGCGGCTTTAATATTAAGGTTTCCTACACTTTTTTGTTGATACACTATACTATCCACCTTCAATGTTCCATCTACGGCGGGTATGGGGTCGTTAAAACTGCCGGCAGTAAAATCGGCATTTAACAATCCTTCCACCTGCATAGAGTCTTTGTTAAGCGCCGCGGTGATGGTACTCAATTTAAAATTGTCTATTACTATTTTTACAGGTGCATTCATTTCAGGCGATACACTTGCAATGGAAATTTTTTGTTGTTGGTTGCTGATACCAAAATCATTCACATTAAAACCAGCGTCGGCAGTGCGTATTAAATTGTTATTATTCACCTGCCACCTTGTATAATTTAGCATCAGCGAATCGCTTAGATGGATGTTGTAGCCATTGGTTTCATTTTGTGTTGCTACTATAGCCAACGCAAACTGTTCTGTTTGTTTTGCATCTTTCGAATTTACAGCAAGCGAAAGGTTTTGATCGCTATAGCCCGCTATTACGTTTGCATCGTACAATAAAATATTACCGGCATAAACGGTGTCGGCGTTGGCTGTTAAATTTAAAGAGTCTGCAGTGCCGTGAATGTTTGCAACAAGATTGGAAACTTTATTTTCACCAACTTTTATTTCCTCAGCAATGATATTGCCTTTTAGTGTGCTGTCTTTATCGGTGTTGGATACGGTAATATTTGCTGCCACATTATCAAAAGAAAAATCTTTTACAAAATCTTTATACTGGTCGTTTGGTTTAATAACAAGGTTAGCCGTAATGGTG
>JBGSIG010000823.1:0-12372 GCA_041742655.1 Ferruginibacter sp.
AATGGCCGCACAGATATATTAGCCAATCCAAAGCAACGGCAAAGCTTGTATTGTATTAGATGTGGTGCCTGCCTGAATGTGTGCCCCGTGTATAAAAATATTGGCGGCCATGCTTATGGCACAACATACAGTGGCCCCATCGGCAGTGTGATAACGCCGCAGATGCAAGGCATGGAAAATTTTAAACATTTAAGTTATGCCTCTTCCTTATGTGGCGCCTGCACCGAAGTGTGCCCTGTAAAAATAAACCTGCACGAATTATTATTAGAAAACCGCCACGAATCTGTGCAGGAAGGGTTGGCTGGTTTCAGCGAAAAAGTTTCGTGGAAATTATGGAAGATAGCCAGCCTTAAAAGAAAGTTCATGAACATGGGCAATGGTGATATAAAGACCAAGGTTGTAAGCAGTTTGTTTAAAGGATGGTCAACACACCGAAGTAGCCTTGACTTTAGCAAAAAGACCTTTAATGAAATGTGGAAGGAAAAATATAAGGAGTAAAAAAATAAACCACAAGCAAATGATTAGTATGGGTAAAGACGAAAAGAAACCCGTCAGTCAATTATACAAGTTTAATTTGCAATTGTACAATAGCCAGATAGTCCCCCAAATATCCCGTCAGCGCAATACCTTAATACCACCTCACTTTTGTATTGGTTAAATAAATTTTACTCCTTATTTTTAACCCATTATAAATTTTCATAACAAAAAATTTTTTTACATATGAAAAGGTTTTTGCACTTCGTAGGTGTGCTAATGGCACTTATGTTTACCAGCTCCGTCTATTCGCAGGGCTTGTTAAAAAAGCTAAAAAACAAAGTGGATAAAGCTATTAGCAATGAAGTAGAGAGAAAAGCCGGCTTACCCTCCGATTCTGAATCAGGTAATAGTAGTTCAAATAGCTCTACTGGCAAGCCAACCAATAAAGGCGGCGGCGGCCTAAGTAATACCGAGCCGCCTGATGTAAAACAACAAATGTCGGATGCGGAAACCGAACACGCTGCCAAAAAATATAGTGATGCCAGGTATTCTTTACAACAGGCGCTGATGGGTGTGGAAATTCAACTTGGCCGGCAAATACTTAAATCCCTGCCTGCAACAATAATATCATTGCCGGCAGATACACTGCAGGATAAAGTAATGAGTACGCAATGGGGATGGAGCAACCTGAGTATTCAACGGGTGTATATAAAGGGTGATAAACAGTTAACTACAACTATTGGCAACGCAGGAGTTTATTCCGGCCTGGCCATGATGTATTTTGCCAATGCAAATATGGTGGAGGCTAATGCCGATAACCAAAATATAAAACAGGTGAAGGTAAAAGGAAACAAAGCCATTATACAGTACGAAGACAGTAAAGGCTACACACTGATAGTGTCACTGGGCCAAAGTTCTATGATAGTATGGGAGTGCATCAATTTTGCCGACGAGCAGGAAGTGATGAGTGCCGCCAACAGTTTTGATATTGACGGCATAAAAAAAATGTTGGGTGAAAAATAAATGTAAAACTGTAAAAAATAATATATGAAATACTTAATTATACTTCTCACTTTATGTACATATTCTTTTACGGCTACGGCCCAGGATTTTACGAAAGCTATGGCCACGGCGAAGTCAGCCTATGGTGCAGGTAAACTTGAGGATGCACATTTTGCGCTGGAGCAGGCAATGCAGGAAGTTGACCTTATTATTGGCCAGGAAGTGCTAAAATTATTACCACCTAAAATGGATACGATGACCGTGAATGCCAAAGATGATAATGTGGCTTCTAATATCGGTTTTGTAGGAGCATCCATTCATCGCAACTATGGAAAAGGCCTTCGTAAGGCCGACCTTAATATTATTAGCAACTCACCTATGATTGCAATGATGAATAGTTTTTTAAATTCACCATTGTTAGGAGGAATGATGAGCGACGGCAAGACAAAAAAAGTAAAAGTACAGGGATACAAGGCAAGGCTTGAAAAACAAGACGGCAGTGCCGAAGGTAAAAATGATTATGAATTAATGATACCGCTTGGCAGTGCATTGATTACTTTTAAAGTAGATGATTGCACTGATGCTCAGATTCTGGAAATGGCCAATACTATCCCATTGGAACAAATTGCAAAATTAATCCAGTAAAAGTTCGATAACATAGTAAAGAAAGCCTCACTTATCTTTATAGCCAGTTTAATTATTTCTTAAGGCTAATGACGCTCCTTTTATATTCACCATCACACACTGCCCGCTTACAGTATACCTGTAATTTTATCTTTAAAGAATTATTAAATATTGATTTTAGTCTAACATCTAATGTTGAGGAATTCAAAAGCCATGATGGGATAAAAATTAATTATAGTAGCAACATTGTTACTGATAATGAATTTCAAATTTCGCCGGATAATTTATTATTTGAAGAAAATATAGCTCCGCAAAAAATTGATTGTTTTGAAATAAATAGCAACAAGGTTTTTTTTAAAACCGATTCGCCACATTTTTCCTTCGATATTTTTGCAGCATCATTTTATTTAATGACCCGCTACGAAGAATACCTGCCACATAAAAAAGATATGTATGGCCGGTATGCCCATGAAAATTCGCTGGCTTTTAAAGAAGGCTTTTTAAATATTCCATTAATCAATTTGTGGGTAAAAGATTTTGTATTAGCAATACAAAACAGGTTCCCATCATTCACCCCCCGATGGCTATCGGGACACCATTCACCATTCACCTTTATACCAACGTACGATGTGGACATTGCCTACTCTTACAAACACAAAGGTGTTGCAAGAAATATAGGCGGGTTTCTAAAATCGCCTTCTTTGGAAAGGATAAGTGTTTTGTCAGGAATAAAAAATGACCCTTTTGATACTTACGATTGGTTAAACGAATTGCATGAAAAATTAGGATTAAAACCTATTTACTTCTTTTTGGTGGCAACTCAAAATAGCTTGTATGATAAAAATATTTTGCCCGCTAAAAAAGCGATGTGGCGGCTGATTAAAAGCCATGCAGAAAAATATACTATCGGCCTACATCCTTCCTGGCAATCGGGTGATGAAAAGCGTTTGCTGAAAAAAGAAAAAGAGCAATTGGAACTAATGAGCGAAAAGGTAATTACCAGCTCCCGCCAACACTACATTCAGTTTAATTTACCCAAAGGATACAGAAATCTGTTAGAAGCTGGCTTTACAGATGACTATAGCATGGGATATGGCAGCATCAATGGTTTCAGAGCTTCGGTAGCTTCGTCTTTTAACTGGTTTGACCTGGGGAAAAATGAAGAGACAGGTTTACGAATTCATCCATTTTGTTATATGGAAGCCAATAGCTACTATGAACAAAAACTTAGTGCACCCAGTGCTTACGAAGAACTGATGCATTACTATGCCGCTTGTAAACAGGTTAATGGTACGCTCATCACTATCTGGCACAATCATATGCTGGGTTCGGATAAATTATATAAAGGCTGGGGCGAAATGTATGAGCAATTTTTACAAACAATAGAGATATGATAAAATAAAATAAGACCTGAATTGAAAGAAAATTCGTCATCGTGCGAGTTTCTTTCTAAAACTACTATTTACAAGGTGGATACCCAAAATTGTTACAGCGCCACCAATGCCAATGTATATATTTAGTTTTTCGTGAAAAATAATGGCACCTAATAAAACGGCCACCACCGGATTTGTATAAGCGTATATAGATGCCTGTGAGGTAGGCAATTGTTGCAACATGTAGATGTACGCTATGAAAGTTAACACAGAACCAACTATCACCAGGTACAAAATTGCCCACCACCCAATTGCCGGGATACTGCCGACGTGAATGATATCGCCTGTTGTATAGCTAACGCCAAATAACGCAATAGATGAAATAATCATTTGGAGCCCGATACTGAAATAGGGATTAAAACTGGCTGCACGTTTTTTGGTGTACAAGCTTCCAAATGCCCAGGTGATAGTAGCAATAACGGACAGCATTATGCCAAACCGAAAACCGGCATTTAAAAAATCTTTCAGGTGATCGTAAAAAATAATACATATACCTCCAAAGCCAAGCAACATGCCTGTAATGGCTTTCTTAGGTAAACGCTCACCTTCAAATAAAGTAATCAACACAATCCATAGTGGAACAATGGCTGCTATGATGGCACCGAGCCCACTGGAAATATATTTTACACCCCAGGTACTTAGTGTATTGCTGAGCATAAAGTTAAGCGCACTTAAAGTGATGATGGTTGCCCATTGTTTGCCTTTAGGCCAGGGATGTTTTTTATACAAAAAATACACCAGGTAAATCCCGCCGCCCATTAATTGCCTTATGGCACACATTTGTATGGCAGGCACATATTTAACCCCCTCTTTAGAAGCGATCCAGGTAGTACCCCAAAAAAAGCACACCCAAATTAATGCCAGCAGTGGCTTTCCGCCGGGCCGGTTGAAGGGCGTTTTGGCGATGATATTATTGGCGAGAACTTTCATTGATGGCCCTAAGGCATTATTGAAGTTGTAAGGGCCTAGTGTTTAAAATGGCGCAGGCCGGTAATCACCATCGCAAGATTATTTTCTTTGCAATAGTCAATAGAATCTTTGTCGCGGATGGAGCCGCCCGGTTGAATAAATGATGTGATGCCGGCAGCATGTGCAATCTTCACGCAGTCATCAAAAGGAAAAAAAGCATCGCTTGCCAGTGCAGCTCCGGTCAAATCAAAATTAAATTGCTTGGCTTTTTCTATCGACTGGCGAAGGGCATCAATGCGGGATGTTTGTCCACATCCCTTTCCAATCATCTGCCGGTTTTTAACCAGGGCAATCGAATTACTTTTTAAATGTTTGGCTACTAAATTCGCAAAGGCCAGGTCTTCTTTTTCTGCAGCCGTTGTTTCTCGTCCGCCGGCTTCTTTCCATTCAGTAAAATTGCCAGTATCATTTTGTTGAGTGAGTGTTCCATTCAATATTGAACGGGATTGGTGCGTTGCAGATAAGCCTGTTTTTTGAACCAATAAAATTCTGTTCTTTTTTGCTTTTAACATTTCCAACGCCTCTGCATCAAATGAAGGTGCAATTAATACTTCAAAAAATATTTCGCTGATGGCCTCCGCTGTGGCTTTATCAATAGCGGAGTTACAAATTAGTACTCCCCCAAATGCACTTTCCGGATCACCTGCTAATGCTGCTTCCCAGGCTTCTTTAACATCGGACCTTACTGCAATTCCACACGGGTTGGTATGTTTAATGATGGCAAAAATGGCTTCCTCTTTTGTAACACCGGTAGCTGTGTCTGCTATCAATTGCACTGCTGCATCTACATCAACTAAATTATTATAGGATAATTCTTTGCCATGAAGTTTATCAAAAATTTCTTCCTGGATGCCATAAAAAATACCTTGTTGGTGTGGATTTTCACCATAACGCAATACTGTTTTTGTTTTATCAAATGGATTGGCAAAGTCTGTTTTATTAAAATAATTGGAAATAGCAAGATCATAACCGGTGCACACGTCAAATGCTTTTATGGCAAAATCGCGGCGTTGTTCAAGGGTTGTTTCGCCCTGTTGATCTGCTAATATTTGTTCTAATAAAGTGTAATCTTTTTTAGCGGCTATCACCACAACATCTTTATGATTTTTTGCTGCCGCTCTTATCATTGACGGTCCGCCGATATCAATTTTTTCTATGATCAATTTTTCGTCAGAAGTTGATTTTACTGTTTCTTCAAAAGGATATAAATCAACTATCACTAAATCAAGTTCCGGAATCTTGTATTGTTTCATTTCCTGCAAATGGGTTTCATCATCACGTTTACCTAAAATGCCACCGAATACCGATGGGTGCAATGTTTTTACCCTGCCACCCAAAATAGAAGGATAGGTGGTTAATGATTCAACTGGTATGCAGGGTACATCCAGGTCTTCAATGAATTTTTGTGTACCACCAGTTGAATAGATGGTTATGCCGAGCTGGTGTAATTGTTTTATAATATTCTCTAACCCATCTTTATAAAAAACGGAAATAAGCGCTGACTGAATTTTTTTTTGCATGTAAGTTGGTTGATGTGGATCACTTTTGGCTGATTTGTAATCGCACAGATTTTAATTTTTGCGCAAATTTAGCATTTTTTGCCTGCCGTAAATATTCGATAAAAGATTGTTGACAAAAAGGGGTTTGAAGGCAATGGCTAAATATTAAGTCTAATGCCGGTTTAAATAGATTTCCGCTCTCGAATTGCGTTCTATTTCTTTGGGATTTTTACCTGCATTTAAGGGCCGCAGATTGCCGGAGTTTTTTACTTCATCAATTCTCGCAGGCAATATCATTCGGGTTAAAAGATATTTTTTTACGATATCGGCACGCTCTCTAGCGAGTTGGTCGCAGACTTCTTTTACCCCTTCTTTTTTATACGCATAGCCTTCAATGGTGATGGTGATGGAGGGGTCTTTTCTTAAGATGATGATCACACTGTCCAGCACGCTGTAGGCTATTGCATACAAAGAAGATTGAAGTGGCTCAAAGGGTACAATGATTGCATTCCTGTTGGGGCATCCGTTTAATTCCAATGGTCCATATTCCTCGGGGCATGCATCTTCAGCGTCTGGTATGCCATCGTCATCTTTGTCTTGTATAACAAGTTTGGGTGGCGGGATTGGGTAAATCATCGTTATTTCTGCCCTGCAGTTGTATTCAACTATATGTTTTTCCGGTTTGCGATTCCGCGAACGCAGGTTGCCGTAACCTATTAATGACAAGATCCTTGAACTGTCAACACCGCGGCCCAACACATAATCTTTGATAACCAATGCCCGGTTTAGCGATAAATAATAACAGATAGAATCGCTGCCTTCATCAACATGCGCAAATCCCTCAATGGATAGTTTTACCGAGTCGTCATTCAATAAAATGTTAATCACACTATCAATAACCTTAAATGTAAAAAGTTGATACAATGCCGACTGCTTATATTCAAACGGAATGGCAACCATGTTTTTTCTTGTTAGTGGAAGACTGTCAAGTAGGTGGGATGTAAAGAAGGTTTTTGGTTGTGCAGTAATTTTTTCTGCTGATTTTGTATTGCCCTCAAACTCAGGCACAGGTTCTGCTGGTGAGGCCAAAGTAACTGAAAAGTTGCAAAGAACACACAACAACACCATGCATCCGGATAAACTGATTTTCAGAAGCCGGACTAAATGATGATCAATATACTTTTTGATGGTAGTGATAACAATAAACATTACAAAATTTCAGGATATCCAATTTATAAGCCAACAGTAAATACAAAAGCTCCATCAGCCGGTACGGAATGGAAGTTTAAATGTAGTTCTTTGCATTCTTTTTGCCATTGGTTAATTTTCCACAGGCTGTTAGAAGCATCAAAAATATATTGACTGCAATTGAAACTATTAGCGAGCTCAGCCATTCGCAACCTCGGGTTTTTAGAGATAATGATAACATCGACATCCATTTTTTTTGTAATGCCTTCAAATTGAAACGAACTGTCAATCACTATGATTTTTTTGTCACCGAATTGATAAAATAATTCCTGCCGAAAAAGGGAAGGAATCATACCCACCCGGTTATTCAGTTGAAAGGAAATTCTTGAAGGTTTTAAATGAAAGTTTTGCAGCACCCCTTCCGATAATAAAATACTATCTCCTACAAATTGGTAATTGTTGCCAACAATAAAATCAATGGCTTGGTGCTGGGGTACATTATAAACAATTAATTTTTGCTGATTTTTTATTTGCCAGTTATCGAATGCTTTTAGTGTTGCAAAGGCCAGCAAACAACTCAATGCCAGCAATAATGCATTTTTATTTTTATTAAGCAGCCAACTGGTTATGCCAATTACAAAAGCGTACAATAGCCACGTGGCAACAATCGTCGCCGACAGTCCGTCCCACACCGAAAAAGACAATCCGTTTATTTTTAAAATTACCCAGTTCATGCCCCATATCATCCAGCCTATAATTTTTCCAAGATAGAAGCCTACTGTTGACATCCATGAAAATGCTACAAGACCAATCTCTGCAAAAAGAATGACGCTTGATACAGGCACCGCAAAAATATTGGTGATAAGAAACAAATTTGGAAACTGGTGAAAATAATAAATGCAGATGGGAAAAGTGAGCACCTGGGCAGCCAGCGCAACAGCCATCAGTTTCCAAATTTCGTTTACCGGTTTATTTTTAATATAAAACCAATTGTAGATAGGTTTTTGAACTAGGATGATGCCGATAACGGCGAGGTAGGATAATTGAAAACCAACATCCCATAAAAAATAAGGGTTGTAACATAGCATTACAAATGCAGAAGCGGCAAGCGAATTGTAAATGGATGCACGTTTAGATAAATTTTTACCCAATGTAATGAACGTAAACATTACTGCCGAACGAAGCACAGATGCCGATCCGCCGGTTAGTAGAGCAAACATCCATAGACAGCTTAGTATTAAAACAACCTGCATTGTCTTTAGCTTGCTGATGAAGGGCATTTTTGAAAATATCCACACGAGCATTATATAAATTAATCCCAGGTGCATTCCGGAGATGGCAATAATATGCACCACCCCTGTATTGCTGTAAGCTTGCACAAGGTCTTTATCCAGATCGTTTGTGTAACCAATCAGTAAAGCTTGTGCAATGCCCAACTCATCTTTGCCAGCAGGAATATTTTTTTGTAAAATGAATAAAATATTTTTCCTGGAGTTATATATAAACTGTTTAAAACGATTGATATTTTTTTCCGGCAACATCACCCAATCTTTTTCTTTTAAGAATACATTGTGAAAAATTGATTGAAAGGCTGCGTAGCGCTTGTAATCGAAAGCTCCGGGGTTTCCCGAATTTTTTATAACCTGTAAATTTTTATTAAGAAGGATTCTATCGCCGTATTGCAATGTTGGCTGAACGGAATTTTTTGAAAAATACAATAATATTTTACCCCCGCTGTTTGTTACGCTATCGTTGTGAATGACCGATTCAACATACCCCTCGGCTTTATATGATTTTGCCTTTTCAATTAATGGTTCGTCGATGCGTACTACTAAATAGTCGCTCTCATTATAATAATTGCCAAACCAGTTTTGGTGATGCCGGATATCTTTTTGCCAGGTCAGCAACGAACCAATAGTTATTAGAATCAAGTTCAGTAAAATGGCCTGTAGCTCCTGCAGTTTGAAGCGAACAGCCAGTGGAAATAGAAAAAATAATAAATATGCGATGAAGAAACAAACGAAACCAACAAGGCAAACGGGGAGTGGAATTTTTAAATACCATTGCAAAATTATCCCAGCCATCAGCGGTATTAGCAGCCGGATAAAAGGTGCTTTTTTCCAAACAGGTATGTCAAATGGCTTTGCCATAGACCAAGATAAAAAATAGAAATTGCAAAGGCAAGGGTTTTATACTTTGGGTTGATTTTAGGAGGCTTGTGTTTCTTAATACAAAATCCTAACCTTTTATCGCAATATGTCATCACAATTTGTGACGACATTCTACCATCTGCCTTTTACAAAATCTAATTTTAAAGGCAGAGAGGAGCGAAAATTCCTGCACATAAAAAAAGATCACAATTTGTGATCTTGAAAAATATTATTTGCTCAAATGCATACTACGCTCTTTGTACAACTGCCTGAAATAAGGATCACGTAAATCTTTTATAAAACGGATGGCTTCTCCTGTACTTTTCATTTCTGGCCCCAATTCTTTATTTACACCGGGAAATTTATTGAAAGAAAAAACAGGTTCTTTAATGGCAAAACCTGTCATCTTTTTTTCGAATGTAAAATCTTTCAATTTATTTACTCCCAGCATTATTTTGGTAGCAATATTGAGGTAAGGAATTTGGTAGGCCTTTGCAATAAAAGGTGTGGTTCGGCTTGCCCTCGGGTTGGCTTCTATCACATACACATTGCCGTCCTTTATTGCAAACTGAATATTAATCAAGCCCTTTATATTAAGGGTTCTTGCAATTTTTTCGGCATACTCTTCCATGGTATGCACAATCAAAGGCGATAAGTTAAACTGGGGCAGCACAGCATTGCTATCGCCACTATGAATACCTGCTGGTTCAATATGTTCCATTACACCCATAATGTGAAATTCTTCTCCATCAAAAATGGCATCAATTTCTGCTTCCTGGCAACGATCCAAAAAGTGATCAATTAAAATTTTATTGCCGGGCAAATGTTTTATCAAACTTAAAATACCTTTTTCCAGTTCTTCATCATTCAAAACAATCCTCATACGTTGGCCGCCAATTACGTAACTAGGGCGTATTAGTACCGGGTAACCAACTTCTTTAGCCACTTCAATTGCATCATCTGTATTGTAAGCGGTACCGTATTTTGGATAAGGAATACCGAGTTCTTTCAGTGTATCACTAAACCTGCCACGGTCTTCCGCAATATCCATATTGTCGAAAGAAGTGCCTATAATTTTTATTCCTTTTTCGTGTAATTTTTTTGCCAGCTTAAGTGCTGTTTGACCGCCCAACTGTACAATTACACCTTCAGGTTTTTCGTGCTCAATTATTTCCCACAGGTGCTCCCAAAATACTGGTTCAAAATATAATTTATCAGCAATGTCAAAATCGGTAGACACCGTTTCAGGATTACAATTCACCATGATGGCTTCGTAGCCTGCTTCTTTCACAGCCAGCAATCCATGCACACAACAATAATCAAACTCAATACCCTGGCCAATTCTGTTGGGGCCGCTGCCCAAAACAATTATCTTCTTCTTATCAGAAACTTTCGATTCATTGGACACCAGTCCCCCCCCTTTGGGGGAGTTAGAGGGGGTATTCTCAAACGTAGAATAAAAATAAGGCGTCTTCGCTTCAAACTCTGCACTGCAGGTGTCAACCATTTTAAATACCCTTGTTAAACCCATTGCTTTTCTGCGGGTATAAATAATTTCAGCATCATCTTCCTTCATTATGCGAACAATCTGTTCGTCACTAAAACCCAAAAACTTTGCCTGGGTCAGCACTTCGTCAGGTAAAGTTTTTAGGCTGTATTTGGCTATTTCCTTTTCGCAATCGCATATCTTTTGTATCTGGTAAATGAACCACCTGTCTATACCGGTACTTTCGCAAATACGTTTTACACTTGCACCTGCCATCAACGCATCTTTAATACGAAAAACCCTGTCCCACTTTGGTATCTTTATATATTCAATCAGCTCATCTGCATGCATTAAACTTTTGCCATAATAACCCAATCCAACAGCTTCATTTTCTAAACTCTGACAAGCTTTTTGTATTGCTTCGGCAAAGCTTCTCCCAATACCCATTACTTCCCCTACACTTTTCATTTGAAAACCAAGTGTATCGTTGGCGCCTTTAAATTTGTCAAAATTCCAACGGGGAATTTTTACAATTACATAATCCAGTGCCGGTTCAAAATATGCCGAAGTAGATTGTGTGATCTGGTTCTTTAACTCATCAAGGTTATACCCGATGGCAAGCTTTGCCGCAATTTTTGCAATTGGATAACCTGTGGCCTTGCTCGCCAACGCAGAAGAGCGGCTTACTCTTGGATTTATTTCTACCACAATTATCTCCTCTGTTTGCGGATTTAAGGCAAATTGCACATTGCAACCTCCGGCAAAATTGCCCAATGCCCTCATCATGCGGATGGCTGTATTGCGCATCAACTGGTAGGCTGTATCGCTTAGTGTGATGACCGGCGCAACGGTGATGCTATCACCAGTATGCACCCCCATCGGGTCAAAATTTTCTACCCCACAAATAATTACAACATTATCATTGTTATCTCGCAGTAATTCCAGTTCAAATTCTTTCCAGCCCAGCACAGCTTTTTCCACCAACACTTCATGAATAGGTGATGCAGTTAAGCCATTGTTTAATGCTTCATCCAGTTCTTCTTTTTTAAATACAATACTGCCACCGCTGCCGCCCAATGTGAATGACGGACGAATAACCAACGGGAAGCCCACTTCCTGCGCAAATTCTTTTCCCTCCAAAAATGAGTTGGCAGTTCTTGCGGGGCAAACAGGTATGCCCATTTCAATCATCCACTGGCGAAATTTTTCCCTGTCTTCTGCTTTATCAATTGCTTTAATATCAACGCCAATTAGTTTTACAGAATATTTTTCCCAAATACCCAATTCATCCGCTTCTTTACAAAGATTTAAAGCTGTTTGCCCGCCCATCGTAGGTAACACGGCATCTATTCTATTTTCTTCTAATATCTGTTCGATACTTTCCACTGTTAGCGGCAGCAGGTATACCCTGTCAGCCATCATCGGGTCGGTCATTATGGTGGCAGGATTGCTGTTGATCAATATTACTTTAACGCCTTCTTCCCTTAAGCTTCTGGCTGCTTGTGTGCCGGAGTAATCAAATTCGCAGGCCTGGCCAATAACAA
>JBGSIG010000824.1:0-6234 GCA_041742655.1 Ferruginibacter sp.
GTTTTTCATAGGATATTGGACAAAAAAACGAGGCTGTATTTTTATGCTGGCCTCTTTTCTTTTTTAACTAATTAAATTTAAGTACCATGAGCGCAAAAAATAATGTATTATTTGGAATTGGTGTAGGGATAATAGTTGGAATATTATTTGCCCCCCGCAAAGGAGCGAAGACCAGGAATAAGATAGCGAAAAGGGGTGGTGAGCTTCGTGAGGGCTGGAACAATTTAAAAGATAAATTTAGCCATAAAAAAGACGAAATGCACGATTTTTTTGATCCGATAGATGACTTGGCAATCGAAAAATCAGAAGCCTACTATTTATAAATTAAATTTACAATAGAGCGATATTTTTGTTAGCATTAGTTTTGGTCGATCACATCACCTATCTGCTTAACATATTGCTTCTCTTGCTCCGAAAAATAAGGAAATATTTCAGGACTAAATTTCAACGTCATCTCATTTAGTAATTCTTTTGCAGTTCTATAATTATTGCTTTCTATTAAATTGGCAATCATAGACAGGTAGGCCCAACGATACCCCTCTAAAAGTTGCCTTCCTGTAATTGATTTGATAATATCATGTGGATTTAAATTATCGATATTAAATTTTCTAAGGTTTTCTAATTTGTTACTGTTGGATAATAAACTCACTTTGTCAAGAAGACCCTCATCAATAAAATATTTATCGAGATATAAATTATAAGATGTGTCGGAATTGGAATTAAAATAAATGTCTCTAGAAAAAAAGTTTTGTTTAAATATATCCAAAAGAATTCTGTCACCTTTTAAAATATAGTTGTCTAAATAGGTTGGTTTTAGTAACCAGGTTAATTTTTCATTTTTATTTTTCTCATTGGATATATTTATTTCAAGAGTTTTCCATTGAACGTATTCTATTGTGTCAAGTGCTGCTTTGTCATAACTTAAATTTAAGTTTCTTTCACTTTTCAAATACTTTGGATACCAAATTGTATTTATTAGGTTGGCATCTACAACTGTTACATCAAGCCGGTATTTTTCTACTGTTTGCAAATACCAAATGGGAATAGTAACAATATCTCCATAAGTAATTAGAATTGCATTTTCAGAACAATTATTTAGTAATTGTCTATTGTAAGAAAGAACAGGCTCAATAAAGCCGCCTCTTTTTTTGCCCTCTTTAAAAGCCCATAATGCAGAGTCAGTTTGTTTTTTATTCAAATAAGCCTCGGCTAAACTACCCCAAATAGAAGTGATTTTTGCATATGGGTCTAAAATTATTTCTTCGCCTTTATAAATAGGCTCAAGTCTATTTACTTCTTCAAATTGTTCACTTGCCTGTATTGACATTTCTTTTTTTAGCAAAGACATTCCTTTTCCATCTTTCGCATTTAATCTGTCAATTGCATAGCCCAAAAAATATCGTAATTCGGCATTACTGGGATTTTAGCTTGACTTGATTTGTCAAAATCCTATAAGCCTTGGAATAATCTGCAGTGTCTTTCTTTGCCTGTAGGTTAAATTCAAATTTTCCACTGTCAGCAATAATTGTCTCAACAGATGTAGTTTCCTGTGCATAGGAAATTGATGAAACAAAAGTTAGTATGATAGTAATCAAGGTTCTCATAAAATTACCGCTGAGTTAAATTTTTTAACAAGAAGAACGCTATTATTTTTGGGTTATAAAACGTATCAATTAGACACCAAACTCGCCTGTAAAAAAAATAGTAATATGCCGGCTACAAACCCAAGCACAGCAAGCCAGCTTATTTTTTTCAAATACCAAATAAAATTTATTTGCTCAATGCCCATAACGGCAACACCCGCTGCAGAGCCGATGATGATAGCACTGCCGCCAGTGCCTGTTGTTAAAGCAAGAAATGTCCAAAACACGTGATCGGTTGGGTAAGTGGATAGATCATACATTCCCTGGGCAGCAGCCACCAACGGCACATTATCTACAAGCGCAGAAAGTAATCCAAGCGCAATGCCAATAATATAATCATTTTTAAAAGCAGCGCTAAGCGAACCCGCCACCACTTTCATAATTCCAAAAGACTGCAAAGCAGAAACCGCAAGCAATATGCCCAGGAAAAATAATATACTTGGCGTATCAATTCTTTGAAGTGCGGCTGATACGGTATACTTTTCTACTTTATGGGTGCTCTTATTAATATGAACAATAGAAATAATTACCCACATTAAACCAAGCGCCAACAACATGCCCATGAATGGCGGCAGATGCGTTACAGTCTTAAAGGCGGGCACAAACAACAGCAGGCCTACGCCTGAAAAAAAGACGATGTTACTATCCCTGTTTTCTCTATCTGTACTTTCCTCAATTTTTAATGCATTGAAAGTTTTGCCTCTAAACTTCCAGGCCATTATTAATAAGGGAACCAGGCATACGCCCAGGCTGGGAAGAAACAACTGTTTTATAATACTTAGCGCCGTAATCTGACCACCTATCCAAAGCATGGTTGTAGATACATCGCCAAGCGGCGACCATACTCCGCCAGCGTTTGCAGCAATTACTATCATGCCGGCAAACCAAAGCCTGTCGTTTTTATCAGTTAATATTTTTGCACACAGTGAAGTCATTACAATTGCGGTGGTTAAATTATCCAGCAGTGCTGATAATAAAAACGTAATTGCCGATACAATGCACAGCAATTTCCACATGCTGTTGGTGCTGATTTTTTTTGTGATGGCATTAAAACCATCGTGTGAGTCAATTGTTTCTACTATTGTCATAGCACCCAATAAGAAGAATAGAATAGAAGCTATATCGCCCAGGTGATGAAGCAACTCTTCATTCACTAAATCTACAGACTCACTTTGCAATATATAAATCGCCCAGCATATCACCCCTGTAATCAAAGCGCTTGCTGCCTTATTTAATTTTAAAGAATGTTCAAATGCAATAGCCAAATACCCTAAAACAAAAACTGAGGATATCAAAATCGAGATCAAACCCATAGTAAATTTTTTTGGCGAAGTTAACGCAATTAAAAAAAAGGGCACAAGCAGTCTGACGGTACCCGTCTGACCGCTTGTTACATATAGGTTAGTTAGTTTTGCCGTTAAGCCGGTTTTTTTTAATTTCTTTAATACCTCAACGACTTAAAGGCCAGATTCTATTCTCAGCACTGCAGGTGGCCACCATTTGAAATCGGGTGGGACATCCGATGGCACGGATTTGGAATGTAATTCTTTGTGTTTTTAAGTAAGAGAAAAATTTAAAAAAGTGTTTGCGTACCATTCCAGGAGAATTTAATCTTGCCGAATGAGCAGGTGTTAATTCTGAAAATAAATTTTGCCACACCCGGTCAGACGGGGACCGTCAGACCGGGTGCCACTCACCATCCCAAGAACAACATGCCGGCACCACAAACAAAAATAGTTAATCCGCCGAGTGCGTGTACATAACGCTCTAGCTTCTCTGTTTTTACAAATGCTATTCCCCAATAGCCCAATATCACCATGGTAACCATGGTTAATATTGTAACCAAAGTATATAGAATAATAAGTACAATCATTCCACCCCAGCTATTTTTTGCTGCCGGAAAATAAAGTAATGGAATCATTGGTTCACAGGGCCCTAAAATAAAAATGATGAACATTACCCACGGCGTTACTTTATGCCTTTCTTGCGGAGCAACAGCTTCGCCATGTTTGTGCAGGTACACATACATAGCGCCATCATCCTGCAAATCGAAATGTTTGTGTGGGTTATTTTTATATGCCCGGTTCAAGCCCCATACCCCATAAATAAATCCAAATAATA
Organism: Ferruginibacter sp.; assembly: GCA_041742655.1. Lineage (GTDB taxonomy): Bacteria > Bacteroidota > Bacteroidia > Chitinophagales > Chitinophagaceae > Ferruginibacter. The sequence goes on from JBGSIG010000824.1 coordinate 3,765, forward strand.
ACATCACCCAGCCTGCAATGCCGCCCCGTATATTTTCCATCCAACTTACCTTCGATAAGGACCAGCCGATAGCTGCGCCACCCAAACCCAGTAATACAGAGCTCCACACATGGCCACAGCCACAAATGATCGTCCAGCCAAGTGTTTTAGAAATCGACCAGCCCCTTGATTTTGATAAAGCAATAAAAGGTAAATAATGATCGGGCCCTGTAATGGTGTGCAGGCACGCAATTGATACGGCCGCTATCATCAGTAGTTGCATTTCAGATTGCATAGGCGCATGGTTTAAGTTGATTGTTTTGTGGCAGACAACCTGCAATCAATTTTAAGCACCCAAATAGCTGCTCTGCTTTTTGACCAAGCAACCGCACTATTAGGCCATTAACAGGGGTCTCAGTTATACCTATACTGATTTGAATTTGTGTGGAGAGTAATTCCTCAATGATGGCAGTTAATTTTTTCATATCTGCTTTCTCATCCAGGTAAATTAAACTGGCCTGGTGCGTATATCCCTGCAATTGACCAATAGCATTTACATCTATGGTGGAAGGTTGTATCAATAAATTTTCTTTGATGATGAGTTTATTGGTAATAAAAATTTCTGTTATGGTATGAAATTTTGAAAACAAAAAAACTTCGCCATTTAGTTTTCTACCACAGGTTAATATTTCACCAAAAATTAAGCTGCTGTTACGAGATAAAAATATTTTGTTCCGCGAAATAAAATTTGATTGTTTGTGCGGTACAGCAGGATGAGGTATAAAACAAATAGAAGCATTTTCTGCAAGATGAATTTCCATGACCTGTTCTGCATGCTGCTTCATGTTAAATAATCGCTGGTACGATTGGGTATGTAATTGCAGGGAACAATTTTTATCCAATTCTATTTTTATCCTGTATTCATCTCCATCCAATATGCCCGGCGATGAACTCATGAGCATTAACCTAAGTACCCCGGCTTTTTTTTCTTCAGTAATGTTGGCCACTTTAAATGGCGTTGTACAATATGACTTTTTTAAATAAGTAGCACCGTTGGCGCAGGCGGCTTGTATGTGGAGTGTGGTTATCATCTGCACAAGGTCGGTTCATCAACATTTTCAACCAAGGCATATTTTTTTATCCAGCCAATAATGCTGTCTAAACCCTGCAGGCTCATTAAATTGGTAAAAATAAAAGGGTTTCCGTTTCGCATTTTTCGGGCATCCCTATCCATTACAGCCAGGTCAGCATTTACATAAGGTGCAAGGTCAATTTTATTAATCACCAATAGGTCGCTTCTTGTAATACCCGGTCCGCCTTTACGTGGTATCTTATCTCCTTCGGCTACATCAATTACAAAAATGGTAACATCAGCAAGGTCGGGGCTAAATGTGGCAGATAAATTATCGCCGCCACTTTCTATAAAAATGATCTGTACGTCGGGAAAGCGAATCGCCATTTCTTCTACCGCTTCCAGGTTCATACTGGCATCTTCCCTGATGGCAGTGTGTGGACAGCCGCCCGTTTCAACACCAATAATTCTATCGGCGGGCAGCAGGCTGTTTTGCGTTAAAAACTCTGCGTCTTCTTTTGTGTAAATATCATTGGTAATTACAGCCAGGCTGTACTCCTTACTCATGGCCCTGCTCAGCCGTTCTATCAAAGCTGTTTTGCCCGAACCAACCGGCCCGGCTACACCAATTTTTATATAGTTTCTTTCTGTCATTTTTTCATTTTTCTAACGCATAGAAAAGAGTTGATGTAGTTTTCGCAGAGATTCTCTGCGTTTTCTCTTTTTACTCATGTTCTCTGCGGTTAAGGGCTTTACGACATATACAGTCTTGAATATAATTGTTCATGCTGCATACAAGCAATATCAAAACCTGCACAACAAAGCCCAAATAAATCTTTATCGGGAACCATGGTATTTTCTACCAATTGCTTTATCAGCGGTTGTAACGAAAATAATATTTCCTGTCCACTCTGCTGGCCTAGCGGAATTAATTTTACACTATTGGTTACAAAACCAGCCGCTGCATTATAATAAAATCCATTAAGTGCATCTTTTTTATCAATACCCAAACTGGCTGCAAATAATCCAAACGCAATGCAATAATGTCCAGCCGCGTTTTGCAATTGAATGGCAGTTTTGTACTGATCTACCAGTTCATTTTTACAAACCAGTTGAAATATTTTTATTAAACGGATACCCAACTTTTCACTTGCCTGGCGCATTTCACGGGGAAGTTTTACTGCTGAGCATTCTTCATCCAGCAATAGTATTTTTTCAATATCTTTTTGTTGCGCAGCATCAAAAGCCAATGATACAAAAGCAGCATCGGTATATTGTAAATTTCGTGTAAGCATTTCCGTTACAAAGCTTTTAGCTGTTTCCGCATTGTTTACAATTCCCTGTTGAACATACGTTTCCAACCCTGATGACTGGGCAGAGCCACCAATTGGTAAAGTAGGATCTGATAGTTGCTATAAA
>JBGSIG010000825.1:0-3065 GCA_041742655.1 Ferruginibacter sp.
GTAGATTTAATGCCTTTTAGAACAAGTGGAATTAAAACACACGATGATATAAATTTTGTATCAGACTCCCAAATTCAATTGCAACAAAATGTAATTAAACTTAATCATCAATTTGATAATTCTAAAGTTAAAAAATACTCTTACCGACCTTTTGATATTGGTTATATTTATTACGACACGAAACTTTTAGGCAGGGCGAGAGAGAAAACAATTTATCATTTGAAAAGCGAAAACCTTGGGTTGATTTTAGTTGCTCAACCACAAGCAGCAAATTTAAATTACTTTGACTGCGTATACATTACGAATTGTCTTACAGATACGAATATGTTCAGACGTGGCGGCCCTTTGACCTTCCCTCTATACCTATATCCAGAAAAGTGTAAACAACTGTCCACCGAAGTAATAACAGAAAAAATACCCAATTTTAATGAAGCCATTATTAAAAAAATTGAGCAAGGGCTTAATTGCAAAATGATACCAGAAGGCGTGGAGGTGGATTTGCCAACAGGTTGCGATGGCAGTTTTACACCTGTGGATATATTAGATTGTATCTATGCAGTATTGCACAGCCCGACTTATAGAGATAAGTATAAGGAGTTTTTAAAAATAGATTTTCCCCGTGTGCCCTATCCCAAAGACTTGTCAATCTTTAAAAGATTGGTAGCACTTGGCGGAGAGTTAAGGCAAATACATTTGCTGGAAAGCGAAGTGGTAACTAAATTCATTACGCAATATCCTGTAGAGGGCGACAACAACGTAACTAAAATTAAATACGAAGTCAACAAAGTGTACATAAACGATACCCAGTATTTTGACAATGTACCATCCATAGCCTGGGAATTTTATATCGGCGGTTATCAACCCGCCCAAAAATGGCTAAAAGACCGCAAAGGAAGAAAACTGGATTTTGAGGACATCCTACATTATCAAAAAATAATTGTGGCGCTTTCAGAAACAAACAGAATAATGAAAGAGATTGATGCAATTAAAATAGAATGATGTCTCTCTCAATTATTGATCAAAAAAGCAAAACAAGCCATGCAAGCTTTTTAAAATAGTTAACTCACTTAAATCGGTTTTCATGAAGCGTTTTTTTATAATAATCCTTTCCTTGTTAATAATATCATCATCGCCTGCACAACAGAAAAGCGAACAGTATAGTAATTCTGATTATTTTCAAATAAAAAATGAAATCCAAAAAGAGTATGGAATATGGATTGAAAAAGGAGAATTTGAAAGAAGCAAAGACTTTCAAAATAGAATTGCTAATAGTTCATCAATTGGTTTTGACAGTATTTGCTACAAAGTGATTGTTTATAACTTTAAAGATCGACCCAAAGCTTCTTGCACGCTCTTGAAGTACAATGCTGATACCGAAAAATTTGGAATAGAATTTAATTTCAATAATTTAATTTTTAAAGACAGCTTGAATATTCCACTAAAAGATGCTTCAATATTTAAAGATGAATTTGAAAATTTGGAAGTTCATGTTAATCTTAAAGACTGGCGTTTTATTGATGGCAATTTAGTTCCGACTAGAATAGCATTTTCCAATGACGTAAAAACAGCGTTTGAATTCTCTTTTACTGATGAGCGGTTTAAAGACATTTCATTTTCAACACAAGAACTTGGATTTAAATTATCAAATGGCTTAAATCACCAATTCAATTACAATGAGTTTTATAAAAAAAGAGTAATTGCCTTAGGCCAAACAGAACAAGTTATATTGGAGAATAATTTTCAGAAAGGCACTGACGTCAATGAAAATGAAGACAAAATATTTACCAAAGTGGAGAACAAGGCGGAGTTTCCTGGTGGACAAACTGCTTGGAGAAGATACCTGGAGAGAAATCTAAATACAAGTACGCCAGTTGAAAACGGTGCACCTGGAGGTACTTACCAGGTAATTGTAAGATTCATTGTAAGTAAAGACGGAACTGTTAGCGATGTAAACGCTGAAACAAAGCACGGCTACGGAATGGAAGAGGAAGCTATGAAGATTATTAAAAGGGGACCTAAATGGACGCCAGCTTTGCAAAATGGCAGAAACGTAACTTCCTATCGCAGACAGCCGATTACGTTTATTGTAGAGGAAAAAAAATAAACCGGGCAAAACCCGAGGCGCTCCAACAAATAAAAGCCCTGCGTGATCCTGCCTCCGTTGGTTATGTCAAATCGCCTCACTGTCCGAAACTGTACAACAACTGTCCGTTTTCGAACACTTTATGTTATACTATTTGCTGAAACCCTTACTAGTTAAGGGTTTTTGCTTTGGCATAGTCATTGACAACTTTATGGGTATTCAGGGCATTAACGGTTATTCTACCGATTGAAAGCGATAAAAATCGTAGCTATGATAAAAAATTATTTTAAAACCGCGTTTCGAAATCTTTGGCGAAATAAAACTTTTACATTAATTAATACGGCAGGACTAGCCGTTGGGCTGGCTGTGTTTTTATTAATTTTTGAATTTATTGCATTCGAGTGGAGCAGTAACCGATTTCATAAAAATTATGCGGAACTGTACCGTATGGCAGTTACAGATAAAAACGGCCAGCCAGGTTATTACCTGCCACCGGGTGTTGCCCCCATACTAAAAGAAAAACTGCCCGGTGTAGAAGCTGTCGTTCGGGTTGCTGATGGTATTGGCGGCGGAGTAGTCAGTTATGCAGGTGATGCAACGGTTAAACAAACCGAATTAAGATCATTTAGGGAAGACAAGATGTTGTACGTTGAGGGGAATTTTTTGGAAGTATTTACTTTTAAATTATTAGATGGTACGGCTTCGCTTGCTGCGCCTAAAACACTTGCTTTGTCTGAAACCATGGCCAAAAAACTTTTTGGTAAAACCAATGTTGCAGGCAAAACAATTACCGTAAGCGACCAGTTTGGAAAAACGCCTTATACCATCAGGGCTGTTTTTAAAGATATGCCGGCAACGTCGGATATAAAAACAGAAGTATTATTATCCCTTCATACATTAGAGAATGCGGCTAACCGTGATGGTAACGACTGGGCCGACCCCGCTACTACGGAATCTGGTTTTACCAATATTTATTTATTGC
>JBGSIG010000826.1:0-3064 GCA_041742655.1 Ferruginibacter sp.
TGTACACTGATACTGCCAGATTTATTCTTTTTCTGCCGGATAAACATACCTAAATGTACGGCGGGACACCCATTTTTCAAACGTCACTCAAGCCTGTAAAGGATTACAGAGCATAAAAAAACTCATTGCGGAAAACAGGAATAGATTTGCCTGCAAAATATTAAGGGTAAAAAACGTCCAGGTCGCTTGATGGTAATAGCGAAACAGAATCGAATGCAGAATTTGCGAAAAAATTAGGGAATATATTTTTTCACAATAACAGAAGCGTTATGCCCACCGAATCCGAAAGTATTGCTTAGTGCGGCATTTACCGTGCGGTGTTGGGCCTTATTGAATGTGAAATTCAATTTTGGATCCAGCAGTGGATCGTCTGTAAAATGATTAATAGTTGGGGGAATAATATCTTTAGTAACTGCCATTATACAAGCTAAGGCTTCTAAAGCGCCGGCTGCACCAAGGCAGTGGCCCGTCATACTTTTTGTGGAGCTAATGTTGAGATCATAGGCATGATCACCAAAAACATTTAAAATAGCCTTGGTTTCAGCAATATCTCCTAATGGTGTTGAGGTGCCGTGTACATTTATATAATCTATGTCTGCGGCATTCATTCCAGCATCTTTTAACGCACACCGCATTACATTCTGTGCGCCTAGGCCTTCAGGATGTGGAGCGGTGATATGATATGCATCGGCACTGGCGCCGCCACCTCCAATTTCGCAATAAATTTTTGCACCTCTTGCCAACGCATGATCAAGGCTTTCAATGATTAAAACTCCGGCTCCTTCGCCCATTACGAAGCCATCCCGGTCGTTGTCAAATGGCCTGCAAGCCGATTTATAATCGTCGTTTCTTTCACTTAGGGCTTTCATGGCATTAAAACCGCCCACACCTGCTGCGCTTACCACAGCTTCGCTCCCTCCCGTAATTATTATATCTGCTTTATTTAGCCGAATGGTATCATATGCATCTATAATAGCATTGGTAGCCGATGCGCATGCACTCACTACAGCATAATTAGGACCTCTAAAGCCATGTTTTATAGATATATGCCCGGGGGCGATATCCAATATCATCTTTGGAATAAAGAACGGGTTAAAGCGTGGAGTGCCATCACCGGATGCAAAATTTATCACCTCTTCCTGGAAAGTTATGAGTCCCCCGATACCGCTGCCGAATATCACGCCTACCCTGTCAACATCAACATTTTCTTTGTTGATGCCTGCATCTTTCACCGCTTCATCGCTGGCAATTAATGCAAACTGAGAAAAACGATCAATTTTGCGGGATTCCTTTCTATCCAGGTAAATCGTAGGATTAAAATCTTTAACCTCGCAGGCAAATCTCGTCTTAAATTTAGAGGCATCAAATTGCTTGATTAAGTCACAACCGTTTACACCATCAGCCAACCCTTGCCAATATTCAGCAACAGATTTACCAAGCGGAGTGATGGCGCCCAGTCCGGTTACAACTACTCTCTTAAAGTTCATAAAATTTGCCTGCAATGATTTAAAAAGAGATGATAATTACTTGGCGTGTTCTTCCAGGTAAGTTACAGCCTGACCTACCGTAGTAATGGTTTCAGCCTGTTCATCAGGAATTGAAATATTGAATTCCTTTTCAAATTCCATAATTAGTTCAACGGTGTCCAAACTATCGGCACCTAAATCATTAGTGAAAGAAGCTTCTGGTGTAACCTCGGCTTCATCAACACCTAATTTGTCAACAATTATTTTCTTTACTCTTGTTGCAATGTCTGACATAGTAGTTATTATTTAGTTAATCAGCAGCAAAAATATACTTTTTGTAATAAATACAAAGAAATATAAATGAAGGCAATGCATCGCCCGTTAAAGCTGTCTGAATGGTTAGAAAAAAACAAAATTGCCGCTGATAGTTGAAACAAACAAATAAATCTTTATTTGAGCATTTTTGATTGCTTTTATTTGGCAAATGAGGGTACAACACAACGTAACCGTTTAAATTTTCAAGACTTTACTTAAGAACTAAGGAATAAATTAATGGCCGTTAAGAAATATAGGAAATAAAACCGTCTAAATGGCAAAATTGAGCCGGGGTTGGGTCCCCACCAACCACTTGAAGCTGCGAAAATTTGAAATGCACCAAGCCGTTTATCTATAAATGAAAAAAATTGTATATTGTAGCTCTTCGTAGCCCTGCAAAAAATTAGATACCAAAAAACATTCTTTATGGCCTTAAAGCAAATTGATCATGGTAGCCACGCCTATCAACAAATGGTGCAACTGCGAATGGAAATTTTACGTAAACCTCTCGGCCTTACTTTTAGTACGGAAGAGCTGGCCAATGAAAAAAATGATATACTGATTGGCTCTTTTGATGAAGATAAAATGTTAGGCTGCTGTATTTTAACTAAAATTGACGAGCGTAGGATAAGGTTGCGCCAGATGGCAGTGCAAAAAAATTTGCAGGGACGAGGCATCGGTGAATCTATTATGGGTTTTGCAGAGATTGTTGCCCGGGATAAAGGCTATAAAATTCTTACAATGCATGCAAGGGATACAGCTCTTGGCTTTTATGAAAAATTTGGATATTCAATAAAAGGTGAGCAGTTTGAAGAGGTAAAAACAAAGCACCATATTATGGAAAAAAAACTATAGGAGCTACCGGCGAATTTTTGAAGCCAGTATTTTTCTTGCCGCATGCACGTCGTCTCCGGGAAATGCGTCTTTAGGAACAATAAAAAAGGAACGGGTATCAAAATACAAATGAAAAAAATGCGGGCTTTCCATAGTAGAACTAAACTCATTCCATGACCATTGGCGGCTGCCCCTATCGTTTTCTATAGTAAAGTTCTCATTGCCTAAAGTGGCCTTAAACCTATCTTTAAAAGTGTCTGATTTTTTGTAAATAACCATGGGCAAAAAATACCAAAACGCTATCATTAAAGCAAACCACAAAACAGAACTAAGTAAAAAAGCAAGTGGTGATATTTTTTTAAAGAAGAATAGCGCCGCAGAAATAATAGCAAATAAGTTTACTACAACCATCATTACTTTAATTTCCCGCCGGGTAATAAAATGATACC
>JBGSIG010000827.1:0-7687 GCA_041742655.1 Ferruginibacter sp.
AAGCTTACATCACAAAATTGAAATAGAAATAGAAAATAATTGTTATCCGTAAAGAAATCACACTGATTTTTTGGCAGTGATTTTTTAACCTTGGAATTTACAGGAATACCCTATAAAGTCTTGGTTATACTTTCAACCGAATTCACTGCCCTTCAAATCAGCTGACGCTATTTCCTAATTTTTCAATAGATACTGTTTCCTTCCCGCCAATAATGTTATTATGTTTTATGGCATTAGTTTGTAACTTTATTTATCTACTTTGGTTGTGGTCAGTAAACACACAGTTGTTTCAGACACATGGCAGCAACGGGTGTAAAGTATCGCACCAATAACTTTGAATTAAGCACTATGAATTTTGGTATTTTAGGCAGCGGAAGCTGGGGAACGGCATTGGCAAAAATATTAACTGATAACGGACAAACAATTTATTGGTTGAACCGAAGTGAAGTTGCTATACAACAAATGATGTCGCGCCGTCATAGTGCCCATTACCTCAGCGGGGCATATTTTGATACCAAACAATTAAAACTAACTACGAATGCTTCAGAAGTAATTGCGGGGTCAGATTGTATTATCATTGCCATTCCTTCTGCGTATGTTGAGGCAACGCTTGCAAAGCTGGATAGAAATATTTTTTCGGGCAAAAAAATTATTAGTGCTGTAAAGGGCATTTTGCCGGATCAGACTTTATTGTTGAATGATTTTTTGAAGGAAAAATTTGACGTTGAACTAGAGAACTATTTTACCATACTTGGCCCTTGTCATGCCGAAGAAGTAGCAGCCGAAAAGCTATCCTACCTCACATTTTCAGGAATCGACGAATCGATGACCAGCCATATTGCTAAATATTTTAAAACCGATTATCTTAACACTGTTGAGAACTCAGATATCTGGGGTGTACAGTATGCGGCTGTGCTAAAAAATATTTATGCGGTTGGTGCAGGCATGGCACATGGATTAGATTATGGCGATAATTTCCTAAGCGTCTTAATTGCAAACAGTGCTGATGAAATGGCCGGGTTTTTAAAAGTAGTAGGCATAAAAAATGTAGAGGTCGGGCATACAAACCAGCGTCAAAATAATTACGCAGCTTCAGTTTATTTGGGAGATTTATTAGTTACATGTTATTCTCTTTACAGCCGAAACCGCACTTTTGGAAATATGATTGGCAAAGGTTATTCTGTAAAATCTGCCCAGGTAGAAATGAGCATGGTTGCCGAGGGATACAATGCCAGCAAAGGCATTCATATACTTAACCAAACCATTAAAGCCGACATTCCAATTGCTGAAACGGTGTACAAAATTTTATGGGAGGGACTTTCTGCTGCCGAGGGATTTATTAAAATAGAATCTATGTTGATGTAGTCTTCAACTTCAGCAGTTTTAAATGTATGATGTCCGATTTTCCAGGATTCGCAGACTCATAGATTTAATAATCCAACAATGCGGTTAAATCATGCCGCCAGTCAAATATCAGTCATCAAAAAATAAGTCCGCAGCAATCCCATCAGCAAATAATTTGCCTTCCGGGCTCAAAATAATTTTTTCATTTTCAACTATTAGCCTTTCTGCTACTTTCCATCTTTCGCTTGCTTTTATTAAATCGTTGCAAATTTGTTCTCCAAATTTTTCTTTAACCACACTAAGATCCAACCCTTCCATTGTTCTTAGGGAGGTCATAATGTATTCGTTCAATTTTTGAGTGGGTGTTAAAATTTCTTTTTCAAAAGGAATAGCATTATTTTTTAGCGACTGTATATATAAAGCATTGTTGGCGATATTCCAACGCCTGCTCCTGGTATCAAATGCATGCGCAGAGGGCCCAAATCCATAATAGCTTTTGCCGAGCCAATAACTGCTATTGTGTTTACTTCTTCTGCCGGATTTTGCAAAATTGCTTATTTCATAATGTTCGTACCCGGCTTGCCTCATCCAGTTCATCAACAACATAAACTGCGCTGCCTGTTTCTCAGGGTCTACAGGTTCTTTTTTGTATTGGGTAATCATTTTATCAAGCGGTGTTTTTGGCTCCACGGTAAGTGCATAGCAGGATATGTGTGGTATGTTTTTTTCTATAACTGTGGCTACGTTTTTCTTCCAGTTTTCATTGGTTAATAAGGGCGACCCGTAAATTAGGTCGACAGAAAAATTAGTGAACCCTGCATTTTTTATATTTTCAATACATTGTATTGAATCTTTTGCGGTATGTGCCCGGTTCATCCATATCAATTCTTCTTCCATAAAAGATTGAATGCCTACACTAAGCCGGTTGATGCCAGCAAGTTTCCAACTGGTTAATTTTTCAGGGGTAATGTCATCCGGGTTTGCTTCAATAGTAATCTCAGTGTCGTCGGTTAAAATAAATCTTTTACGTAAAGCATCCATCAGTAATTGCAGGTCAGCAGCATTTAAAATACTTGGGGTGCCGCCTCCAAAGTAGACGCTGTCAACCATTTCTCGTTGATGTATAGCAGAAATTAACGGAGTAGAAAGTTTTTGATTGATATCTTCGCCGGCTAACTCACCACCGAGCTGCGGAGTAATAGAAATTTCTTTCGCCAGGGCAACAATTAATTCATCTTTTAGTTTCAATGACGTGGAGAAATGGAAGTTGCAATAATTGCACGCTTGTTTGCAGAATGGGATATGAATGTAAATGCCAGCCAAGCCGCGTAATTATTTAGTATTTGAGATTTAATATTTAATATTGGTAACCGTTTACAGAAGGAATGCAAAAAAAAAGCACACATTCAATTGATAATTTTCGGCTTTCAATTATACTGATTGTAAATCTTTGTATAAGTACTGTTACTGTTGCTCAGTACCAGCTTCGCATAAACTATATTGACAAAGATAGCACCTTTCAGCCGCAGGCATTAAAACTGACGAACAATTTTAGCAATCAGCTTCAATGCGAGGTGTACATAAATAAGCTACCCGAACTTTTAAATACCAAAGGTTATGCTGCCGCATCGGTGGATGATGTTAGATACGATTCAAATTTTGCGCAAATACAATTATACCTAGGTGTAAAGCGAAACTGGATTCAACTAAAAACGGAAGGCATAGAAAAGGCGGCTTTGGACGCAAGCAGTTTTAACAATAAAAATTTTAGCGGCAGACCTTTTAATATTAACCAACTGGATAGAATGAAGAAAAGTATTCTAAATTATTACGAGAATTCCGGTTATCCTTTTGCGGCTGTTTTTTTAGATAGTATTTTTTTTGTTGATACAGCTATGTCGGCAATGCTTAGCGTAAAAAAGGGGCCATTATATCATATTGACAGTATCAGTGTAAAAGGAAAAATAAAAATTTCCAATTCCTTTTTACAACACTATTTGGGCATACTAAAGGGAAGTGCTTATAATAAGGAAAAGTTGGACCAGGTAGGTAAGCGATTGCTGGAACTGCCTTATCTACAGGAGCAACAGCCATCAGAACTGCTTATGCTGGGTACCGGGTCGATATTGAATTTGTACCTTGAACCTAAAAGGGCCAGCCAGGCAAATTTTTTAGTTGGGTTTTTACCAGACAATGCACAAACGGGTAAACTACAAATAACCGGTGACGTTAATTTAGATTTAAAGAATGCGTTAGGCAATGGCGAAACTATTTTACTTAACTGGCAACAATTACAATTAAAATCCCCGCGTTTAAATGTCGGTTATCGACAGCCCTTTATTTTTAAATCGCCGGTTGGCCTCGATTTCTTGTTTGGACTTTTTAAAAAAGATTCATCGTTCATTCAATTGAATACTATGTTGGGCATACAGTATCTTTTATCTGCAAACCGTTCAGGTAGTATTTTTATACAAAGACAAAATAATATTCTGCTGAGCTCTGACATAGATACCAACCAGGTAATTGCCACAAAAATGCTTCCACCTAATATTGACGTTACCTCTACTAATTTTGGCATTAATTATAATTTCAATAATACAAATTACCGGAACAACCCTATATCCGGCAATGAAATAATACTTTACTCCACGATCGGTTTGCGCACTTTAAAAGAGAACAGCGTTATCGTGGGCCTGACAGACTCATCTTTTAATTATGCTACTTTGTATGATTCTCTTAATATGAGGTCGTACCAGTTTAGAATAAAAGCCAGTGCTGCACACTATTTTCCAACGGGCAAAAGAAGCACCATAAAAGGGATAGTTAATATTGGTATTTTTAATACTCCCGATATTTTTCGTAACGAATTATTTCAGATTGGCGGCTACCAGTTACTGAGAGGCTTTAACGAGGAAAGTATTTATGCAACGCAATATGGTGTGGCAACTGCAGAGTATCGCTATCTTGTTAGCCTTAATTCTTATTTATTTGGATTTGTTGATGCAGGATGGGTGAGAAACAAGTACCAGTCAGTGGATGTCAATTCAAATTATATCAGCACAGGATTGGGGATGCTTTTTGAAACAAAATTTGGACTGTTGAATATGAGTATCGCGGTTGGCAGACAAAGCGATGTAGATTTTAATTTAGGGCAGTCAACTAAAATCCATTTTGGATATATTAATTACTTTTAAATAAAATCATTTTATTTTTGTACAATAAATTCTTTGTGTTGAAACAGGTTTTATTTTTTCTTTTTATCATTAGCATGCCTGTTTTACTTTACGCACAACAAGCAGATAGTTTGTCAACCAGGGATACCGACACTGTTCTGACGAATAAAATTGATAGTGGTTCCACGCATGGTGCCGACAGCATACTTGCTTATAAGGCCGACAGTATTTTAAAGGCTGCCGAATCAGCTGGAAATTTACGCCTGTCTTATAATACGGCCTTTCAAAAGATATTAAAGGACAACAAATTTTTGAATTCTTCAGGTACGCCGTTTGCGATGAAAGCTTATGCACGAAGGCAGACTTCACAGGATTCTATATTTTATACAGTGTTGGCTGTAATAATGCTACTGGCGTTTTTCCGATTTTTTTACGTACGCTATTTTAATAATTTGTTCAGGGTTTTCTTTAATTCCTCTTTGCGCCAAAGCCAGTTGACGGATCAATTATTGCAGGCAAAATTACCATCCCTGTTTTTTAATATAATTTCCGTATTATCTGGCGGGTTTTTTATTTATTTTTTGTTGCAATATTTTGGTTGGGTTACCAATACAAAGCCATTGACATTAATCGGCATATGTAGCGTATGCATTGCAGTTGTATACATTTTTAAATTTGTTACACTAAAATTTACAGGATGGATAACGGGCTACAAAGAAATAACGAATACATACATATTTATTATTTTTTTGATAAATAAGATACTAGGCATTCTTTTGCTGCCACTTATTATTTTGATGGCTTTTTCTGTTCCCGTATTGATAAAAGTATCGGTAATAGTAGCTATTTTATTAACAGCTTTGATGTTCTTATTACGCTTTTTCCGTTCTTACGGGCTACTTCAGCACCAGTTAAAAATTAGCAGGGCTCACTTTTTTCTATATATCGTTGGCATTGAAATACTGCCGGTGTTATTGATTTATAAGGGATTGGTACTTTTATTAAGTAAAAATCTTTAACTTCGCAAAACCATCAACAATCTCAATTTGATATGGTCATAAACGGCGATATAAAAATCGAAAATAAATCCAAGATCAAAAAAGTACTAATTACTCAGCCAAAACCGGAAGGTGAAAAATCACCTTATTTTGATCTTGCAAAGAAGCATAATATTGAACTGCATTTTCATCCTTTCATTATCGTTGATGGTATATCAGCAAAAGAATTTCGTAAGCAAAAAATAGATATAGTTAATTATACTGCAGTTATTTTTACTAGCCGTAATGCTATTGATCATTTTTTCAGAACATGCGATGAAATGAAGATTAATATCTCGCAGGATACTAAATATTTTTGCATTACCGAATCGGTGGCGCTTTACCTGCAGAAGTTTATTCTTTACCGAAAGCGTAAAGTTTTTTACGGCGCCGATGGAACTAACAAGAGTTTATTCGATGTTATCAACAAACATAAAGACAACGAGAAATTTCTTTACCCTTGTTCTCAGGCATTCGACAACCAGATTACATCGTGGTTAAAGAATAATAATTGCGAGTATGAGACGCCCGTTTTATACAAAATTATAAGCAATGATATCAGGGAAGTAATTGCAAAGAATTTTGATGTTATTTGTTTTTTTACTCCCGGAGGTGTTAGAAGCCTGTTAGAGAACTTTCCCAAGTTTAAACAAAACGGTACTAAAATAGGCGTTTTTGGCGCTAATACATTTAAAGCAGTTGAAGAAGCAGGTTTAATATCAGATATTCAGGCTCCTCAACCAATGGCTCCCAGTATGGTAAGCGCTTTGGAACTTTACTTATCCTCATTGAAGAAAAAATAATCGTCCGTCCGCAAAATATTAAAAAGCAACTTTAAATAGTTGCTTTTTGTTTTTTAATGGTTTGATATTTGTTACAACTGTTTTTATTAATGGTTAGGCTTTTTACAATCAATCGTTTTTCTGACATGGCCAATTACAATAGTTCGAAAAATTGCTTTGTCATTTTGCTAATAAAAATATTATTGTTTCTTTCCCGATAGCTTTTACAACATTTAAATTGATATGTCAAAGTCTTTTACCAACCGTTTAATTAACGAAACCAGTCCTTATCTTTTGCAGCATGCGCACAACCCTGTTAATTGGTTTGCGTGGGGCGACGAAGCATTACAAAAGGCAAAGGACGAAAGCAAAGTAATATTGGTAAGTATAGGATACTCGGCCTGTCACTGGTGTCATGTAATGGAAAAAGAAAGTTTTGAAAATGAAGAAGTGGCGGTATTGATGAACGCAAATTTTGTAAATATAAAAGTTGACAGGGAGGAACGGCCCGATCTGGATCATATCTACATGGATGCTGTGCAAGCTGTTAGTGGAAGTGGTGGATGGCCGTTAAATGTTTTTTTAACGCCCGATGCTAAGCCTTTTTATGGGGGTACTTATTATCCGCCAGTAAGAGCATTTAACCGGTCGTCGTGGAAAGAGGTGTTAGAAAGTATTGCACAATCATGGAAAGAAAAAAAGCATGAAATAGAGGCACAAGCAGAAAACTTAATCGCTCATATTAGTCAGTCAGGTAACTTTTTAAATGCGGGGATTAATTCAATAGTTGATAGCGAGCCAGCTTTGTTTACCATTCAGCAATGCGATACCATGTTTTCTAATATTATGAAATCGGCCGATAAAGAATGGGGCGGTTTCGGAAATGCACCCAAGTTTCCACAAACTTTTAGTATACAGTTTCTCTTAAAATACCAGCATGTAACAAATAATAAAGAAGCGTTGGCACAGGCACTTTTATCAATTGATAAAATGCTGGAGGGCGGCATTTACGATCAGGTAGGCGGGGGCATGGCAAGGTACAGCACAGATAATGAATGGCTGGCTCCGCATTTTGAAAAAATGTTGTATGATAATGCATTGCTGATAGATATTTTATGCGATGTATGGCAAATAACCGGTTTCATAAAATACAAGGATGCTATTTACAAAACGATCGGTTTTATACAAAATGAATTAACAAATAGCCATGGCGGGTTTTATGCAGCACTGGACGCAGACAGCGAAGGCGTAGAAGGCAAATACTATGTGTGGAAAAAAAAAGAAATAGAAAATATTTTAGGAAAAGAGACGGCTCTTTTTTGTGAGTATTTTGATGTGACAGACGAAGGAA
>JBGSIG010000828.1:0-3891 GCA_041742655.1 Ferruginibacter sp.
TCAATCTCATTATTCACGAAGCATTGAAACTACAGCCTTCTGAAAATTTTGACCAACATAGAAACGCATCTTCCCGAATTACATCAGTATTTTTGGAGCTTTTGGAAAGGCAATTTCCTATTGAAGACACCGAAAGACCGCTTCAATTAAAAACGGCACAGGATTATGCGAAAAATCTGCATGTACATGCTAATCATCTTAACCGTGCTGTAAAAGAAGTTACAGGCAAGCCAACCACAGTGCACATTTCAGAAAGAATTATCAGCGAAGCAAAAGCAATGTTGCAGCATACGGATTGGAACATTGCTGATATTGCTTATGCACTTGGTTTTGAATATCCCACCTACTTTAATAACTTTTTCAAAAAAATTACGGGTACTAATCCTAAGTCTTTCCGGTTGCAGGAAATTTGAATTTCTTAATCATTAGATTGAATATTATAAGTAGTTGAATTTCAGCTTACGTAGTTTTGTACTGAAACAAACACAGCATTAAAAGAAAGAAAAACTTTTCTTCTAGTGGGAAAGCCAATACATTTAATTTGCATTTAAAAATAAATAACATGAAAATATTGTTGATGTTAATTATGTCAATGGTGATCCTTACTTCTACCATTGCTCAACCGCCTTCACCAAGCCAGGTACAAGATCGTTTGCCAAAAGGAACGACTATTTATGGCAATATTCCCTATAACAACGATACTCTGCAAAAACACTTACTGGATATTTATGTTCCTGCCGGTGCGAAAGGAAAAGTGCCTTTAGTAGTCTTTATACATGGAGGTGGATGGATAGGCAACGACAAGTATTCCGACATGGGTTATATGCCCAATACTATTGCGGCAATACTAAATAGCGGAATGGCAGTAGCTTCGATTGATTATCGTTTTGCAACGCAAGCGGTATTTCCTGCAATTCTGCAAGACTGTAATAAGGCGGTTTCATTTCTATACGACAATGCCAATAAATACAGTTTAGATAAAAACAAGATTGCCCTGATGGGCTTTTCCGCAGGCGGTCATTTAGCATCGCTAATGGGCACGTCTCAAAATAACAAAATGATTAATTTTTATTTTCCTGGCACATACCGCCCTTTCCAATATAAAGCAGTAGTTGATTTTTATGGTCCAACAGATTTAGTTTTGCTGCCAGGAAACGAAGACGAGAAATCTCCCGAAGGTATATTGATAGGAGCAGCGCCATTATTAAGACCAGATTTAGCAAAAGCAGCCAGTCCAATTACCTATATTGATAAAAACGATCCGCCCTTTTTGATTTACCATGGAGAAAAAGATAACATAGTGTCAAATAAGCAATCAAAGTTGTTTAGTGCATGGCTTGCATATTATGGTGTACAAAATGAACTGACGATCGTTAAAGATGCACCACACTTTGGAACCATGTATGATGTAGAAGAAATCAGAAACAAGGTTATAGCTTTTTTGATTCAACATTTAAAGTAAAACGGAAATTGATGATCTAAGCATGAAGAGTTTTACCCGATTTACTTATTTCTTATGAGATAGATTCAACAAATTCGGAGGAATGGTATGCAGGTTACTTTGCCAGAGCTTCATACTGATTTGATGCATGGCGCTTATTGTTTGAAATTCTTAATCATTGGCTTGAATATCGTTACTATCACAAGCGACAGGTAAAATACCTTTGTGGTATGTTATCAAATTCAAACACGATAAACAATAAAGACATTTTTGACAGATTAAAAGCGGGACAGCCAATACGGTTAGATGATCCTGAATATTCAAAAGTGCAGGAAGTTATTGACCGCACCATAAAATTGTCTTCTCAACTAAATGCCTCTACAGATATCAGCAAAATAAGAAAACGTTTGAGCGAAATTACCGGTTCTACAATAGATAAGACGACTACTGTATTTGCTCCATTTTACACCAATTTTGGCCGGTTCATTCAAATAGGCAAAAATGTTTTTATCAATCATGCCTGTTCTTTCCTGGATATGGGTGGAATAACCATTGAGGACAATGTGTTGATCGGCCCTAAAGTAAATCTTATTACAGAAAATCATCCGCTAAATTCCAACGAAAGAAAATCTTTGATTTGCAAACCAATTGTGATAAAACGCAATGCCTGCATTGGTGCAGCAGCTATCATTTTACCAGGGGTTACCATTGGTGAAAATGCTGTAGTAGCGGCAGGTGCGGTAGTAAATGCTGATGTTATGCCAAATACAATCGTGGGCGGTGTGCCTGCTAAATTCATCAAAATATTTGATCAATAAATTGAAAAAAATGAAAATAACTTTTGCTTTTTTAGTAAGTTTAATTTGCATTCAATTGTTTGCCTGCAGTAAGGCCAATGAGATTGATCAAACATCCAATCCCGGTAGTCTTTTGGTTACAGATACTTCCGGCACAAATAGTACAAAAATGAAAATAACAATCGGCACCCATACTTTCATTGCCACATTCTCCAACAATGCTACGGCAACAGCATTCAAAGCTAAGTTGCCCCTCACAATCAATATGACAGAGTTGAATGGAAATGAAAAGTATTTCGATTTGCCAGATGCTTTGCCGGCAAACTCCTCCAACCCCGGCACTATAGAAAATGGAGACTTGTTGTTGTATGGATCTAATACACTGGTACTGTTTTATAAAACATTTTCAACATCGTATAGCTATACACGGCTGGGGCGTATTGATAATACTTCGGGATTAGCTGCTGCATTGGGTTCAGGAAACATAACGGTGAAGTTTGAATTAGAGTAAATCATAAAGACGAAAAATATAATAATACCCATAACTAAATAAAAAAATAGTATGAAAATATTTATAATAACTGCATTTGTTTCTTTGGCATTGCTTACTGCCGGTTGTATGGAACAGGCATCAAAAAAAGAAGACAAAGAACTAGCCGATATTTTCCCCAAAGGAAATTTAGGACCGGCGGAAAACTTTACCGGAAATGCATGGGCTACCTCTCTCGTTGCAAACGACAGCACGTACAACACTGTTGTTGGAAACGTCTACTTCGAGCCCGGAGCCAGAAGCAATTGGCATATCCACCCGGCAGGCCAGATATTGATAATAACAGATGGTGTAGGTTATCATCAGGTAAAAGGACAACCTAGACAAACCATCAGGAAAGGCGATGTAGTGAAGTGTGCACCCAATGTGATGCATTGGCATGGTGCAAGCCCAGATACCGGTATGCAACAGATGTACATCATTGTCAATTCAGAAAAAGGAATTGTGCAATGGATGCAGAAAGTAACGGATGATGAATATAATAGTGATAAATAATAAACTAAATAAGTTTTTATTCTGTCTAAGCGGCGTTTTCGCAAAGCCCCCTCAGTTGTTTTTCAGTTGTCAACCCTGGTCATTATTGATGAGCGATGAAATAAAGGGCTGATCATATAGACGCTTGCCGGTAGCTTTATACAATGCATTTGCAAGTGCTGCAAAAACAGGTGGAAATGCGGGCTCACCCATTCCGGTGGGATCAAGATTATTCTGCACAAAATGAACATCAATGGCTTTGGGAGCCTCATTAATACGGATCATACGATACGTAGAGAAATTGTTTTTTTGTGCGACGCCATCTTTAAAAGTCATAGAACCATACAATGCATTTCCAATGCCGTCTGTGATGGCACCTTCTGAAAGATTGGCTGCGGCATCAGGATTTACCACAATGCCACAGTCAATTGCACAACATACTCTTGGTATTATCAATTTACCATTTTCAAATTGCACATCCACTACCTCAGCAGCGTATGTATTGTGGCAGAAATAGGCCGAAACGCCACGGTGGACATTTGGTTGAGCGTTTCCCCAACCTGATTTTTCACGCACAAGTTTCAGAACGCCAGCATAACGGCTGGCATCATAATCATTGTCTTTACCCA
>JBGSIG010000829.1:0-6565 GCA_041742655.1 Ferruginibacter sp.
CGAACGGAGAAATGAACTGGATCAAAGTTGATGAAGAAATTTTTGATTATGTTGGTTAGCGGATAAGCGAAAGTGACACTGCATTGTATGGACGGGTAACTTATGAGATGATGGAAAATTACTGGCCTCCCGCACGACACAAGCCGACAGCGAGTAAGCACGACATTGAACATTCCAGGTGGTATAGCAAAGTTCACAAAGTTGTTTTATCAAAAACAAAGATTGATGCGGGCCTGCCTGCCGGACAGATAGGTTTGACTAACACAAAAATTATTAGCGACAACCTGTCAAACGAAATAAAAGAGATAAAACAATCCCGCAATGGCTGCAGTAAAGACATCTTGCTTTTTGGCAGCCCGACAGCTACACATTCACTTATGCAACTGAGCTTGACCGACTGCTACTGGCTATTTGTTAATCCAATTATTCTTGGACGAGGCAATCCATTGTTTACAGACATCAAAGACAAAATAAAACTACAACTATTGACTACACTACAATTTACTTAACAAAGCCTTCTGGAGCCCGACGATAAAAAAATACCACGAAGATTTAAAACAGCTTAATTCTTAAAGAAAGAACATAGTACTGTTGTAAATAAATAAACAGATAAACCATGGGTGAGAAAAAATCAAAATCGAAAAAAGGAGGAAAACTGCAAAACCAGGGAAATTATCGCAACTGATACTACTGAAAAAATGAATAGAAAAGACTACGATAAGGAGTTGGACAAGCTGCATGTTGAATTGGTTAAACTACAGGAATGGGTTAAACACAAAGGACTTAAAATATGCATTATTTTCGAAGGATGTGAAGGTGCAGGGAAAGGAGGAACCATCAAAGCAATTACTGAACGTGTAAGTCCGCGTGTTTTCCGGGTAGTTGCATTAGCTGCT
Organism: Ferruginibacter sp.; assembly: GCA_041742655.1. Lineage (GTDB taxonomy): Bacteria > Bacteroidota > Bacteroidia > Chitinophagales > Chitinophagaceae > Ferruginibacter. The sequence goes on from JBGSIG010000829.1 coordinate 897, forward strand.
CCTACTGAACGGGAAAAAAGCCAGATGTATATTCAGCGCTATCTACCGCACCTGCCTGCTGCAGGAGAGATTGTAATCTTTGATCGCAGTTGGTACAATCTTGCAGGTGTTGAATGGGTAATGGAATTCAGTTCAGAAGAGGAAGCGCAAAAGTTCCTTAAAGCAGTTCCGGGTGTTTAGAAAGCCATCGTTGATTCAGGCATTATTTTTATAAAATACTGGATGGAAGTGAGCGATAAAGAACAAACAAAGCGACTTGAATCACGAATTGACGACGGCCGGAAAATCTGGAAACTCACCGCAATGGACCTTAAATCCTATAGCCGGCGGTATGATTCTTCCCGGGCCGGGGATGAAATGTTTAAGGCAACCGATACTGATTTTGCCCCCTTGTTTGTAGCACTTTCAAATGATAAAAAAGAGTTAGAATGAATATTATTACCCATCTTTTAAGCAAGGTTCACTATAAAGCCGCCCGTCATGAAGATGTAAAATTGCCTAAGCGGCAGGAAGCCGGAAAATACAAAGAGCCAAATTATCCATATAAATACGTCAAGGAGACTTTCTGAACTGAAAAAAATAGATTGATTATTATTCCTGGGAATTACAGTATTGTAGTGTGTAAATTTAGAAAACTTAAAATTTCTAAACCCTGCCCCGCTTAAGAGGTTTGAATAATAATAATCCCGCCCGATTGATCGGATTAAGAATGCTTGCCCATTGCTAAGTGTGCACTGGTTGAGGCTTCGGATGTTGGTCATACTTCGACAAGCTCAGTGCATACAACATAGGCCACCAGTCTTGAAGCATATTGATATTGAAAAGTTAGAAACCAGCAAGGGTAAAATGAATGTTATGAATCAAGGTCATGCCTTTAAGCTTAATGCGAATCACATTGCCACGGCTTTGCGGCTAATTGAAAAAATAAATTCTGTAACACTTTTACCACTCCTTTCAATTTATCGAAATTTGTAGCTTCATGGAAACAATTATTTCAGACGTAAAAGAAAAATATAGAAATCTATTACTTAAGACAACACCCAGTGAACGATTTTATCATTTAAAGAGTATTGAAAATTTTATGCTTAGTTTCGATAAAGTTTGGTTCAATGCAGGCAAAATATGAGGCTGCAGAAATATTAAATAATTATCTTAATTATGTAGATAATAATCAAAAAAAAAGGGTTTATGATGCCAGGTATTTATATCATGAGTTTACTTTACCCGCAGGGAATATATATAATAGTTCACTAGGGTTTACGCATCTGTTCAGACCCTTTTCAGTCATTGCTTATTTTTCTTTAGGAGCGTCCTTCATGATTTATTTGAAAGTCTCAATGTACTTCATCATGGGTTTAATGATAATAGCTGTAATACTTTTTATAAAATGTATTAATCGAATGAAAAGCAAAAAAGTTTATGGATTTAACAGGTAATTCCCTTCTTGGTCCAAATTTTACTGTCATATGAGTACTCAAAGATATGGAGTACAAAGGTGCTGTATAAAAGATGATAGTAGGTCTATCGTTGTCGAATTGCAGGTTGACGCAACAAACCGCCTCTCGGTGCTTTCTTCCCGGAGCAAGTCTCACCATCAAAAACCTTCACATGTTAGTCTCTGCACTTGCCTGTGTATTTTGGCGGCAGAACCCACCGTACTACGAAGTGTATACTAATCTCTAAAATAACTCTTTAAATCAATATCATCCAGCTCACAAAATTTATGCAGCTTACAACACCTCTAAAACATTTTCAATCATCATCTGTAATCAATCATACCACCCGTTTACAAATTAAAAAACAACCCAGTGGTGTCATAAGTTTTTTTTGATTATTTTTCCGCTTTATTAACCCTCATCAATATGGCGAAAAAGGCAGGTAGTTCCAATGAAGCTACGCAAACGGGTCCTGGTATTACTAGCTTGCTTACCCCTTACAAAGGCCTGATTTTTTTATTACTGTTATTTGCTTTGCTAAGCAACGGCGTCAATCTTTTTTTACCAAAAATAGTTGCCAACGCCATTGATGCTTATCCCAAAACCTATGTATTGCAACAGGTGCTGATTAAATATTTATCGGCAGCAATAGTTATTTTTATTTTTACCTGGCTACAGGGTATTGTGCAGGTATATGCTTCAGAAAAAGTAGCAAAAGATCTGCGGACAAAGCTGGCACATAAAATATCTATAAAAAGCCATGCGTATGTTGAAGAAACCAATCCTTCAAAACTGCTCACCAATTTAACCGCTGATATTGATAGTATTAAGATGTTTGTTTCGCAGGCCATTGTATCCATTGCATCTTCCATCATTATTATTGTGGGTGCCTGTATAATGTTGTTTTCCATCAACTGGAAACTGGCATTTGCCATTGTGTCCATTATTCCCATTATCGGCGGGGCATTCTTTTTTGTATTGAAAAAAGTACGTGTAATATTTCTACAAAGCAGGCAGGTAATTGACAGGCTTAATAAAGTAATCAACGAAAGTATTTTGGGCGCTGCGGTTATAAGAGTTATCAACTCACAGCAACTGGAATATGAAAAGTTTTTGGATGCCAATACAAAAGCAAAAACCCTGGGTATTAGTATTCTCCGTTTGTTTGCAGCATTAATACCTGTGATTATTTTTACAGGAAATATGGCGGGCCTTGCAATATTAACCATGGGCGGGCATTTTGTAATAACCGGCACCATGTCGCTTGGCGATTTTGCAGCCTTCAATAGTTACCTGGCGCTGCTTATTTTTCCTATACTGGTAATAGGTTTTATGAGCACTGTGATAGCACAGGCTTCGGCAAGTTATGAACGCATAAGTGCGGTGCTGAATGCACCGGAAATACCAGATAGTGCAACCATCAATAAATTGTTACAGGGTAATATTGAGTTAAAAAATGTATCTGTGCATTACGGCGATAAGCCGGCATTAAAGCAAATTAATTTTTCAGTAAAAGGGGGTTCTTCGGTTGCTGTTATTGGGCCAACGGCGGCTGGTAAAACACAGTTGCTTTATTTGTTAACGGGGTTAATAAAACCCGCCCAGGGAACGGTGGAATTTGACGGTGCCAATATTGAAGATTATGTCAAAGAAAATTTCTACAGCAAGGTAGGTTTTGTATTCCAGGATAGTATCCTCTTTAACATGAGCATAAGGGAAAACATTGCCTTCAGCAATCTGGTGACTGATGAATCACTTGCCAAAGCCATTGCAACAGCGGAATTAAAAGATTTTATTGATTCGTTGCCCGATAAATTAGATACCATAGTGTCTGAGAGAGGAACCAGTTTATCAGGCGGACAAAAGCAGCGGATCATGCTGGCACGGGCATTGGCCATTAATCCTAAAATATTATTGCTCGACGATTTTACTGCCAGGGTTGATACCAATACAGAGACAAAAATATTAAAGAATTTGCAAAACAATTATCCGGGTATCACGCTTATTTCTGTCACACAAAAAATATCTACGGTGGAGCATTTCGACCAGATAATTGTATTGATGCAGGGAGAAATTGTAGCCACAGGAAAACATGCCGATTTAATGAAACAAAGCGCTGAATATATACAGATTTTTAATTCACAGCAGAGCACAAGCAATTATGAATTACAACCTCAATAATATTTCTGATACCCCGCAAAAAACATCCACGCTGGGTGCCTTGCGAAAATTATTTAAGCTGATAACAGAAGAGCGCAGCATTCTGGGATATGCGCTGGTGGCTATTCTTACCAATACAGGCCTTAACCTGGCAGCACCCTATATTACTGGCCATGTAATTGATACCTACGTGGTGCCTAAAAATTTTCATGGTGTAATGATATGGGCCGGTATATTACTCGCCATGTATATGGTGGCATTTGGTGCCAGTTATCTGCAAACAAGATTGATGGGTGGCGTTGGCCAGCGCATGTTATTTAAACTGCGCAATAGCATCTTTAATAAACTGCAGGAACTGCCCGTTGGATTTTTTAACCAAAACAAAGCAGGCGATCTTATTTCGAGAGTGAATAATGATACAGATAAAATAAACCAATTCTTTTCACAATCGCTTATGCAGTTTATAGGCACCATTGCAACTATGACTGGTGCAAGTATTTTTTTGCTTTCAATTAATTTTAAGCTGGGCGTTGTTACTTTATTGCCCGGGGTGCTGATATTTATTATCACCAGGTTAAGTTCACAATGGATAAAAAAAAGAAATGCACTCAGCATGAAAAGTACCGGCGACCTTAGCGCCGAGATAACGGAAAGTCTGCATAATTTTAAAGTGATCATTGCCTTCAACCGAAGGGATTATTTCAGGAACCGTTTTGAAGGCGCCAACAAAAAAAACTATACGAGTGCCTTAGATGCCGGCATAGCCAATAATATATTTATACCCGTGTACGGATTATTTGCAGCAATAGCTCAACTGCTTGTGCTCACAGTTGGTATTTACCTTATCAGTACCGGGCAATTTTCCATCGGTCTGCTGGTGAGTTACCTGGCTTATGCCGTTTATTTTTATAATCCGTTACGGCAATTGGCAGCTTTATGGGCAAATTTCCAGGAGGCAATGGCAGGGTGGGACAGGATTTCCCACATCTTAAATATGGAAACCAACCTGCAGGTGATGACTGCTGCATCTGTTGAAAAAAATGACAGTGCCATTATGGAATTCAGGGATGTTTCTTTTGGCTATGATGATAATAAAGAAATTCTGCACCATGTTAGTTTTAAAATGGAACCAGGTAAAACCTATGCATTGGTTGGGCCAACTGGTGGCGGTAAAACAACTACTGCTTCATTGATAGCAAGATTGTATGACCCGGTTAAAGGCTTGGTATTACTGGATAATAAAGATATCCGTACATACGAACCCGCAGAGCGCAGCAGTAAAATTGGATTTATTTTGCAGGAGCCTTTTCTTTTTACAGGAACTGTAAGAGAGAATATTTTGTACGGTAATGAAAAGTATATTGGTTTTTCAAACCAACAACTGGAAGAAACAATTAGAGCGGCGGGTTTGCAAAGCCTGCTGAATATTTTTGAAAAAGGTCTTGATACGGAACTGAGTTCAGGTGGTGAAAGTATAAGCCTTGGGCAAAAACAATTGATTGCTTTTATTCGGGCAGTGTTGCGCAACCCTGCCTTGCTGATATTGGATGAAGCTACTGCCAATATTGATACAATTACAGAACAGATACTGCAGGATATTTTGAATAAATTGCCCGCTACCACTACGCGTGTTATTATTGCACACCGGTTAAACACAATCCAAAATGCGGACGAAATATATTTTGTAAATGCCGGTGAAATAATCCGTGCCGGTTCTTTTGACCATGCGGTAAATATGCTGCTGCATGGTGAGCGGCAGAGTTGAGGAAACAAGAATTTAAAACTTAATTTCTTAACTTAAAAAAATTAATCATAGCATATCAGGCAACACATAAGTTGTACGAAATATTTTCCACATCATGCACAAGGAACATGATTTTTGTTGTCACGGATGGGTTTCCACAACATAATCTAAAAGGATAAATGCGCTTCCGTGTAACCCCTACGAATGTAGCGTTTACAAATATCATGAACCCGCTCTGCACAATCATTTATACTAAAAACAAAAGCAGTTCACTGTTCATCAGTTTTCGTGTTTTTAAATCCAGGCAGCATGCTTGGCAGCGGTTTCGC
>JBGSIG010000830.1:0-14980 GCA_041742655.1 Ferruginibacter sp.
TAGCCGAAAAAACGCAATGGCTTCCTTATTATTATGCAGCTTTTTGCCAGGTAAATTATGGCTTTATTTTGCAGGATAAAGAGAAAGTGGATGGATTTGCAGATAAGGCTACAGTACTATTAGCAAAAGCAGATTCGTTATCACCGAATAATTCGGAAATATCCTGTATTAAAAGTATGATTGCCAGTTGCCATATGATGGTGGACCCACAGCAACGGTGGCAGGAGTATGGCGAGGCAAGCAGCAGCAATATTGAAGCTGCTATGCAACAGAATCCGGCTAACCCACGCCCCTATTATTTAAAGGGTCAGGGTTTAGTATACACACCTGAGCAATTTGGCGGCGGCTGTAATACTGCAAAGCCTGTATTAGAAATTGCGATGGAAAAATATGGCAGCTTTAAACCCGTAACAGACATCAGCCCGGATTGGGGTAAACAACAAGTGGAAACTATGTTAAAGACCTGTCAATAATTTTTTATAAAAAGATATTTTTATGCAAACTGAAAATTTTTCTCCGCAAGATAGTATTGAGTTAATCCAAAGTATGATCAACAAAACAAAAAACGCTGTCGCAGATAGTAGCATTTTTTTTCTGTTGTGGGGTTGGGTAGTTTTTAGTGCCTGTGTACTGCAATACATTTTAAAAAATGTGGTGCAGTATCAGCAACATTATCATGCCTGGTTTCTTATAATAATTGGTATCGCAGGATCGGTTTATATCGGTGTACAAAAAGGTAGGAAAGAAAAAGTAAAAACGTATGTAAGTGAAAGTGTTGAGCAGTTGTGGATGGGTATCGGCATATCTTATTTTGTACTTGCATTTATTTTTGCAAAAATCGGGTACCAACATTCATTTTCATTTTACATATTATTGTATGGTATTGGCTGTTTTGTCACGGGTCGTTTAATAAAATTTTCGCCACTGGTTTGGGGTGGCATCGGGGCATGGTTGCTGGCTGTTTTATCTGGTTATTTAGATTATGATACAAATATTTTAGTAACAGCAGCAGCTATTTTAATTAGTTATATAATTCCCGGATATATGCTGCGTATGAAGTATAAAAGAATAACTGCAAACTGACTTTAGGGAATCAATGCTAAAATAAAAAGCCGATGTTTAAAGAGCTGGATCCAATTTTACACTCACAATTACGCTTAGCTATCATGAGCTTGCTCATAAGTGTTAAGGAGGCGGAATTTACTTTTTTGAAAGATAAGACAAATTCAACTTCAGGCAATTTGAGCGTGCAGGTAAATAAGTTAAAAGATGCCGGATATATTGAAGTAAAAAAACAATTCAATAATAATTATCCGCAAACAATTTGTAAAATTACCAAAACCGGTATTGATGCTTTTGAAATTTATGTAAAAGCCTTGCAAACATATATGAATCCGGATGCCAATTCAGGGCAATAAAAAAGCCCTTCCTTTTACAGAAGAGCCATTTTGTTTGTGCTTGGTTATCTATTAAGTTATTTCCAAAAGAGAAATTTGGAAGTTTGAGTTTCGTTATTGGCGATTAATTTAATTGTATAAGTTCCCTCATTCAGGCTGTGAAAATTTTCAACATTGATATTGTTATTTCCTGCAGTTAATTGAGTTGATTGTTGTAAAACTTTTTTTCCATTTTCATCAATTACCTCAATTGTTGCTTCAGTCGCTTTATCTTTTATCAATATAATTTTTATGTCTTTTGTGGCAGCGTTAGGCATTATAGACATACCTTTCTTAGCGGTGCCTTCAAACTTACTTTCCGACGTTGATTTTGTAACGGATTCAGTTACCAAACTGTTTGTATTATAACTAGAAACTGTTGCACTTTGCTGAATGGCAATGTCAGTATTTTCCTGTGCCCTTACGGAAATAATTGTAAACGATGCAAATAAAAAGGTAAGAATCTTTTTCATCTTGTGTGTATTTAGAAATAAGTAAGTAAACTAAATGAATGGTTAATTCAGGAAGTTAATACACAGCAATTGGAAATACGTATGATGTTTTGTAGGATTGGAACGGTAAAAGACTTTGTAGGGATGTTTGTGGTTATTGTAAGATAGTGCGGTAAGCGACTTTCTTAAAACAAAAGTAATACTTTATTTTAAAATTGCAACTTTTTTTAAAAATAAAATTTTCACTACATCTATTTTTAATGAACAATTGAGTAGGTTACGGGGTTTATCTTTGATACTAATTAACACCTATGGCATTAATCATTGAGGTTGATCATCTCTCAAAAAAATTTAGTGATGTTTATGCAGTAAACGATCTTTCATTCACTGTTCAACAAGGTGATATATATGGTTTTCTTGGTCAGAACGGGGCAGGAAAATCAACCACCATTAGAATGTTGCTTACGCTTGTTAAACCTACTGCTGGTAATATTATTTTATTTGGAAAAAAACTTTCCACTAACAGGTCTGATATTTTGCGACAGGTGGGTGCTGTAATTGAGAAGCCTGATTTATATAAATATTTATCTGCGTATGATAACCTTTCCATCTTTGCAAAAATGAGTGGCATTAAAGTAACTAAACAGATATTAATGGATCAGCTTCAAATGGTAGGCCTCAAAGAACGGGCAAAAGATACAGTAAGAACATTTAGCCAGGGTATGAAGCAACGCCTTGGGATAGCTGTTGCTTTGGTGCACAATCCGGCGTTAATTGTTTTAGATGAGCCAACCAATGGCCTGGATCCGCAAGGAATAGCGGATATGCGAAATCTTATTTTAAAGCTTAGCAGGGAAATGGGTAAAACAGTATTGATATCTTCTCATATATTAAGTGAAATTGAATTAATTGCCAATCGAATGATCATTATTCATAAAGGGAAAAAAATGGTGGAGGGAAATGTTGCTGAGTTGCTAGACCCGTTGCATACACTGGTAGAAATTGAAACACTTAGCAATGCCAGTGCCAAGCAACTATTATTGCAGTCTGAATGGGCGCCATTTGTACAACAAAGTAACGCACTGCAATTAATGATGAACAAAGCAGAAGTACCCTTACTCATAAATTATCTTGTAACGATGGGTGTGCAAATTCTTTCTGTAAACTCAAGCCATTCGCTTGAAAATTATTTTTTATCACTTACAACCCAATCCGGACATGTGGAAGCTTTTGCAAATTGAGCTGTTTAAAATATCCAAACGACCCAGAACATATATTGCATTTATAGCAGTGGCTGCTATTGTATTTATTTTTCAATTTGCTTTTAAAGTTGATGGCCAAAGTTATATGGACCTCATGCTGCAGAATGTAAAAGATACCTTCACCTTTGATAGAGTGCAGGCTATCAACGGTTATTTTATGTGTTATATCATTTTGAATACCCTTATAATACAGGTACCAATATTGATAGCTTTAATTGCTGCAGATTCTATTTCGGGTGAAGCCAATATGGGTACACTTAGGTTGTTGATGTCAAAGCCGGTGAGCCGCACACAAATCATCCTGGTAAAATTTGCAGCCGCAACTGTGTTTACTGTTTTTTTACTTTTATGGATGGCGGCAACATCCCTATTTTTAAGTTTATATATTTTTGGTGTAGGCGATATGCTTATATTCAGAACAAAAGGCGATGAATCGCAAATATTATTGATAACCCGTGACGATATTATGTGGCGCTACTACGCTGCTTTTGCATACGCCGCTGTTGCGCTTACAGTAATTGCAGCTTTATCTCTCTTACTTTCCATTTTTGCTGAAAATTCGATTGGGCCTATCATTGCTACTGTTTGTATTGTAATTGTGTGTACTATTATTTCAAACATTAATGTTCCAGTGATTGATAAAAACGTGAAGCCATTTTTGTTTACTTCTTATCTTGTCGGATGGAAGGGGTTCTTTTACATAGGTACTGACATTGATGGAAAAACAATAAAGGGAAGCCTTGAAAACTGGCCGGCCATCAGAAAAAGTTTAGGGATACTGATTGCCCATATTTTTATTTTGGTGGCATTATCCGTGGCTGCTTTTAAAAAGAAAGATATATTGTCTTAACAAGAAAATACAATGATAAAATCTAGAAAGTTTATTCAATTAACATTTGCATTGTTATTAAGTGTTAGCAGCAAAGCCCAGGACATAAATGTATTGATAGCGAATGTAAAATTCAATATTGATAAGGTGAATGATTATGAAGCCGTCGCCCGCATGGTTACCAATGTTTCTTTTCTTAAAGTACCGGATGCAGATGTGATAGTATATTTTAAAAGGCCGAATAAATTGAAAATAAAAAATGAAAAAGGGATTTCATTTGTACCCAAAGGAGCAGTAAGTATAAATCTTAATAATATTTTAAGTGGCACCAAACACACTCCTATAGACGCAGGTACAGATAAAATAGGCAATACAATTGTAAGAGTGGTTAAATTATTACCTGAAGATGATAATGCAGACGTAGTATTGTCAACTATCTACATAGATGAAACAGCGTTGGTAATACTAAAGGCAAAAACTACTACCAGGGCCAATGGCAGTTACGTGTTGGAAATGACTTATGGAAAATATGCAGCTTACGGACTGCCCGATAAAATTATTTTTTCTTTCGACACTAAAGATTATAAGTTACCAAAGGGTGTGACATTTGATTTTGACGACGGAACACAATCAAATAAAACGGCAGCGGATAAAACAAAAAACAAAAATGGCAAGGCCGAGATAACTTTTAGTTCGTACAAAATAAATAAAGGAGTGGCGGAGGAAGTTTTTAATTAGAACATTATTCCGAAACCAGGCAACAGTAATAATAAGTATGCAAATAAAAAAGACTTTGGATGTTGCAAAAAACCAGACATCGAAAAATCAGAAATCATACATCCCGTTTATTCTTCCAGTATTTTTTCATCTTTTGCATTTGCAACAAATGCTGCGCTAATTTTCTTTAGTGGATTTTTGTGCTGGGTTTCAAATTCCTTACGGCCATGAATGATATCGACACATTTAAAAATGGCCTCCCGGAAAGAAGCTTCATCTGCTTTATTTTTACCAGCAATATCCAGCGCCACACCATGGTCAGGCGATGTGCGTACGCCACTAAGGCCAGCCGTATAATTAACGCCGTCACCCAATGCCAGCGATTTAAACGGAATTAATCCCTGGTCGTGGTACATAGCTAAAACAGCATCAAATTTTTCATGCTGACCTCTCGCAAAAAAAGCATCAGCCGAATAGGGGCCAAAACAAAAAACATCCTTATGTTTTGCTTCCTTTATAGCCGGTCTGATAATTTCTTCTTCTTCCTTTCCAATTAGGCCTTCGTCGCCGGCGTGCGGGTTTAAACCTAAAACAGCAATTTTAGGCTTATCAATACCAAAGTCTCTTTTTAATGAGTTGTTAATGATTTGTAATTTACTAATGATGCTTTCCCGCGTAATTAAGGGTGCGATGTCTTTTACGGGTACATGTTCTGTCAGCAACGCCACCCGCATATTTTCAGCCACCATAAACATACACACATCGGCCACGCCAAATAAATTCTTTAAGTAGGGGGTATGACCTGTAAAATTAAATTCTTCAGATTGGGTATTTTTTTTATGGATAGGTGCTGTAACCAACCCATCTATTCTGCCCTCTTTTAAAGCTTCAGCGGCGATAACTAAACTTTGCACTGCATATTTTCCTCCAACAGAATTTAATTGTCCCGGAGTAACCTGTACTTCTTCTTCCCAGCAGTTATATAGATTTACCTGTTTGTGATTGATACGGCTGGCATCTTTAATACTAGAGAAATTGAAATTAATTTCGGGTAAGCCTTTGCGGTAAAAGTTAAGCACTTTGTTGCTTGCAAATACAACAGGCGTGCATATTTCAAGTAAGCGGCCATCACTAACAGTTTTAATTATCAGTTCTAAACCAATGCCATTTATGTCGCCACAGGTGATGCCTATCACAGGTTTGTTTTCCGAAATTGAACTCATGTTTACAAATATTAGGTTGTAAAAGTACAAAATCTAACCGGTAAGCATTCATTTTAAACTTGTTACACGGCTTGTTGCCCGCTTTGTACAATTAATTATTCTTCTTTTCGTTTATGCTTGTTGTATTCAACCGAATACAGCAAAATTTACTCTGAACATGAGAAAGTCCTTTCTATATTTAGCCTTCTTACTATTCTTTTGTGAAATTTCTTTTGCAGGAGTTAATGTTGCTTCGGATAAACTTGCCACTTTAGGCACTCCGAATGATGAATCACTGAGTTTAAAAATGTTTGAACTTACAGGCACCCGTGAAATAAGTAGTGCCGTATTAAACTGGAAGATTATTACAACTGAGGCGGTAGATTATTTTGAAATTGAAAGAAGCGTGAATAACGGGGCTTATATCACCATCGCTGCCATCCACCAATCTGTATATTTAAACGAATTACAAAGTTTGAATTATACAGATAATATTTATGGCATTACAGCAGAAAAATTTACCTACCGGATAAAGATTATTTCCTTGTCAAATAAAACTAAGTACAGCAATGTATCTGTAATACATCAAAATCAGCTTAAGCATCTATTGGCCATTGCGCCTAACCAGGCAAAAGATTATGTAAATGTTGGTTTTTACTCTGCAAGGAATACAACGGTGGAAATAAAAGTGCTAAATAGTGAGGGTAAAAAAATCTACACTCAAAAGCAACCCGCCTACACGGGAAACAATACAGTTAAATTGCTTAACCTTAGCAGTTATCCAGAAGGGCAATATACAATTCAAATAAAGTTAAATGGAGAAATAACAAGTGGAAAACTGATGTTGTTTACCTACCTATAAAAATCATAATAATCAACTGCCTACCCTTTCATATATAATGAGAGGGCTTTTTGTTTACTTTTGCAGCCATGTTTACAGTAAAAAAATCGTTGGGCCAGCACTTTTTAAAAGATGACGTGGTTATTAAAAAAATAGTAGAAGCATTAAAGGAAGACTCCTTTACCAATTTACTGGAAGTAGGACCCGGAGGCGGTGCTTTAACCAAATATATCGTGGAGTTGCCTGGCATTAATTTTAAAGCGGTAGAACTGGATGATGAAAAAACAGCTTACCTCAAAAAAACATTTCCTGTTTTAAATGACCGCATAATCAGCCAGAGCTTTTTAGATATAGACGAACCTTTTGATGAGCCCTTTACAGTTATAGGTAATTTCCCTTACAATATTTCAACACAGATTTTGTTTAAAGTGTTGGATTGGAAAGATAAAGTACCGGTTATAATTGGGATGTTTCAAAAAGAAGTTGCGCAACGTGCTGCATCAAAAGAGGGTAGTAAAGTATACGGAGTGCTTAGTGTGTTGATACAGGCTTTTTATGAAGTGGAATATTTGTTTGATGTAAGCAACCAAAGTTTTAACCCGCCGCCTAAAGTGCAAAGTGGTGTAATAAGATTAAAAAGAAAAACTTCCTCCCTGTCGGTTAAAAGCGAAAGAGCGTTTAAAGTGCTGGTAAAAACAGCGTTTAACCAGCGCCGTAAGACTTTGCGTAATGCAGTGAAAAGTTTATTCACTGCCGAAATACTGACAGATGAAATTTTTAATAAACGTGCCGAAGCGTTAAGCGTAGAAGACTTCGCTGCGCTAACTTTTAAGATGAGTTAGCGCACAAATGCCTTTCATTTGCCTGGAGGGCTCCGCATTTCTAAAAACTAACAACTGTTAACTTTTCAGTTTCTTTCTTTGTACTTTTACACCTCGATTGATTGTTGTTCGGTAGTGGATTAAAGGCCACGCCAGTCTTATAAAATAATCAGTGCTTAAATCAAGTGTAGCATAAGTATTGCTAAATAATTGAGTCAATTATGAGTGTAGTCCCTGTAAATAAAATTCGTATTGTAACCGCCGCAGCCCTCTTTGATGGCCATGATGCAGCCATTAACATCATGCGCCGCATATTACAGGCGAAAGGTGCCGAAATAATTCACCTTGGGCATAACAGAAGTGTACATGAAATAGTAGAGTGCGCCATTGAAGAAGATGTACATGGCATTGCCATAACCAGTTACCAGGGTGGACACGTAGAGTTTTTTAAATACATGAAAGACTTATTGAATGAAAGTGGTTGTGGCCATATCAAAATATTTGGTGGTGGAGGTGGCACCATATTACCCAGCGAAATAGAAGAATTGCATAATTATGGTATAACAAGAATATATAACCCGGACGATGGCAGGCATATGGGTTTGGAGGGTATGATTGAAGATGTGATAAAAAAATGCAGTAGCGACCCGGCCCCCTCTAAATCTCCCCCCATGGGGGAGACTTTGCAGCACTCTGCTAACAGAAATATTCAATATGTACTTGGAGAATGGCGGGATATAAAAAAAGTAGCTCGTTCTATTACGCTAGCAGAAAACGGCGAATTGTACACACAATTGGAAGATCAAAAAAATCGAGCAACACATGAGTATTTTGCTACTGCGGATAATTTTTATTATAAATTATTAAAGGAGTTTTCATTACATCACCGTGGGAGACCTACTGAGGCTGAAAATTTTTTATGGCAACAAATAAGAGATAAACAATTGAATGGGATAAAATTTAGGAGACAACATATAGTGGATAAATATATTGCTGATTTTATTTCTTTGGAAAATAAATTAATTGTTGAAGTAGATGGCGCAATACACCAACTTCCAGAAAACAAAGAAAGCGATCAGCGAAGAACAGAAAGACTAAATGAATTGGGCTATAGTGTTCTTCGCTTTAATAACAATGAAGTACTTCAAAATATAAATGCAGTAACTGCGCAAATAAAGGAACGGTTTTACAAATTATTGGAGTCTAAAGTCTCCCCCATGGGGGGAGATTTAGAGGGGGCCGTTCTCGGTATCACCGGCACTGGCGGGGCCGGCAAATCTTCCGTGACCGACGAAATTGTTCGGCGATTTTTGAACGATTACACTGACAAAACGATTGCTGTAATTTCCGTGGATCCTTCGAAGAAAAAAACAGGAGGGGCATTGTTAGGTGATAGAATACGGATGAATTCCATATCATCTCCCAGGGCCTATATGCGAAGCCTTGCAACACGGGAAAGCGACAAAGCCCTGAGCCAATATGTGCAGGAGGCCATCGACATTTGTAAAGCTGCTGCATTTGACTTTATCATTTTAGAGAGTGCTGGTGTGGGGCAAAGTGATGCGTCCATTTTGGATTATGTAGATGTTAGCATGTACGTGATGACACCAGAGTATGGGGCACCCTCGCAACTGGAAAAAATAAATATGCTTGATTATGCGGATATAGTTTGCATCAATAAATTTGATAAAGCCGGCGCATTGGATGCATTGCATGATGTACGCAAGCAATATAAACGCAACAATGGACTTTGGAATGCAAAAGACGAAGACCTGCCGGTTGTTGGAACCATAGCGGCACAATTTAATGATGCTGGGGTAAATGAATTATTTGAAAGATTAATGGAGAAGCTGCTGGAGAAAACCGGCATAAAATTTCATGGTGACATTCAACATCATGCACATTTAAAAGACACTTCAAACCAATCAACCATCATTCCTGCTAAAAGAGTGCGTTATTTATCAGAGATTGCCGAGGCCATCACTGCGTACGATAAATGGGCGGATGAGCAAAGTGAAATAGCTACGCAGTTATACCAGCTTGATGGAACCATTAAAACCGTAGCAGCATCTGCATCATCGACAACTGTTGCGGAGGAGTTACAAAAAGTAAAAATTGCGGTAGAAGAAAAACTAGACACGGAATCAAAAAAACTGATCGAAAACTGGGCAGCTACACGTGAGCGTTATAGCAAAGAATTTTATGAATTTACTGTACGAGATAAAGTTATTCGTCAGCCACTTACTTATAAAAGCTTATCGGGTACGCAACTTTCAAAAGTATTATTGCCCAAATACAAAGATTGGGGTGATATACTTAAATGGCAATTGCAGGAAAATGTTCCAGGAGAATTTCCATTTACTGCAGGTGTGTTTCCATTAAAAAGAGAGGGGGAAGACCCTACAAGAATGTTTGCCGGTGAAGGTGGCCCGGAAAGAACCAACAGGCGTTTTCATTATGTAAGTCTTGGCCAGCCTGCAAAGCGTCTTAGCACTGCATTTGACAGTGTAACCTTGTACGGCGAAGACCCGGCACCAAGACCCGATATTTATGGTAAGGTTGGTAATAGCGGTGTAAGTATTGCCACGGTAGATGATGCAAAAAAACTATACAGTGGTTTTGATTTGTGCGATGCAAAAACATCTGTAAGTATGACGATCAACGGGCCTGCACCTATGCTGTTGGCTTTTTTTATGAATGCAGCAATTGACCAGCAGTGCGAAAAATACATCATTGAAAATAATTTAAGGGAAGAAGTAAACAAAAAGATTGAAACAAAATATAATATTGATTCTCTTCCAAAATACATTGGCGAAAATGGCCAACCAATTCACCATACATTATTACAAAAACTTGCAGACTCTTCTAAAAAAAGAAATGATGTAACAAATTTAGAAGAGCCAAAGAACCCCCCTTCGGGGGGCAGGGAGGCTGGCATTTTACCCGAAGGCAATGATGGATTAGGCTTGCGTTTATTAGGGTTGAGCGGATCGGATGTATTGCCGCCTGAGGTGTATGAACAAATAAAAGCTAACGCACTTGCAACCGTAAGAGGTACAGTACAGGCAGATATTTTAAAAGAAGACCAGGCACAGAATACTTGTATTTTTTCTACTGAGTTTGCCTTAAAGCTAATGGGCGACGTACAGGAATATTTTATTGATAATAAAGTACAGAATTTTTATAGTGTCAGTATTAGCGGGTATCATATTGCAGAAGCAGGTGCTAACCCAATTACACAATTGGCGTTTACACTTTCCAATGCGTTTACTTATGTGGAATATTATTTAAGCAGGGGCATGAAAGTGGATGATTTTGCGCCCAACCTGTCTTTCTTTTTCAGCAATGGGATGGATCCGGAATATAGTGTGATTGGGAGAGTAGCAAGAAAAATCTGGGCCAAGGCAATGAAGTATAAATACAAAGCCAACAGCCGTTCTCAAAAATTAAAATACCATATTCAAACTTCAGGCCGTTCATTGCATGCACAGGAAATTGATTTTAATGATATACGCACAACACTGCAGGCCCTCTACGCCATTTACGACAACTGCAATTCGCTGCATACTAACGCCTACGATGAAGCGATAACAACACCTACCGAAGAAAGTGTACGCAGGGCAATGGCCATACAGTTAATTATTAACCGGGAGTTGGGTACAGCAAAAAATGAGAACCCAAACCAGGGAGCTTTTTTAATTGAAGAATTAACTGACCTGGTGGAAGCCGCAGTGCTGGCAGAATTTGAACGCTTAACAGAAAGAGGAGGTGTACTAGGTGCCATGGAACGAATGTACCAGCGAAATAAAATTCAGGAAGAAAGTTTGTATTACGAAACGCTTAAACATACTGGTGAATATCCTATTGTAGGCGTTAATACTTTTTTAAATAAAAATGGCAGCCCTACAATTTTACCAACAGAAGTAATAAGAAGTACGACCGAAGAAAAAGAATTTCAGATTACAACGGTAACTGAATTTCAACAGAGGCATAAAGACAAATCCGGTTTGATGTTGGAACGGTTGCAGCAGGTTGCTATAGCGAATGGTAATTTATTTGCCGAGTTAATGGAAACAGTAAAGTATTGTTCACTTGGCCAAATTACAAATGCGCTTTACGCAGTAGGTGGGCAATATAGAAGGAGTATGTAGAGCCCCTACAAACCTCCCCGAAGGGGAGGCTAAAGACGCTTTAGAATAGATGACTTTTTTAGTAATGATACCCTCTTCAATTTTTTAAGGAAACTAAATTTATTTTATGATCACCATTGAAAACGAAATACTAAAAGCGGTAATTTCTCCAAAGGGCGCCGAATTACAAAGCCTTGTAAATAAAGAAACCGGTATAGAATATATTTGGAGCGGCGATGCTGCCTATTGGGGCAAACATAGCCCTGTGTTATTTCCTATTGTAGGTACTTTAAAAGATGACACCTATTTGTACAAGGATAAATCATATCGGCTTCCCAGGCATGGCTTTGCAAGAGGAAGGACTTTTTTAAAAGACCAGGTCAGCCCTTCTGAAGCAGTTTTCACACTTACACATGATGCAGATACACTTGCTATATTTCCTTTTGCTTTTTCACTTAAACTACGGTATTGCCTGGCGGATAATTCACTTACCTGTACCTATGAAATAATCAACACCGGTTACGATGAATTGCTTTTTTCTGTTGGCGCACATCCGGCATTTGCAGTGCCCATCGTAAGTGATACCAAGTATGCTGATTATTACTTACAATTTAATGTAGCGGAAGAATTGTTTCGCTGGAAATTAGATAATGGTTTAATAGCTGATCATGCTGAAGCATTGCCTGCACCAAATGGTAAACTTTCTTTAACGCATGAATTGTTTTATGAAGATGCCATTGTATTAAAAAATATACAGAGTAATAAGATAACTCTTGGCTGCAACACCCATCAACACGGCCTTCATTTTAATTTTAGAGATTTTCCTTTCTTTGGTATTTGGGCAGCACGTGATGCAAATTTTGTTTGCCTGGAACCATGGTGCGGCATTGCTGACAGCGTGCAACACAATCAACAGTTAGCAGATAAGGAGGGAATTGTAAAACTAACTGCAAACGGCCGCTGGCAGCGCAGCTGGAATGCGGAGTGTTTTTAGAATACTCCTGTCGCTAACCCCTAAATAACACTACTCCAATTCCTCGCAATAATATCCAGCATTCAGTAACAGCTTTTCTACTTCTTTGCCTTCTATATCATTTGCCACCACTCTTAGAATATTATCGCAATCCTGCAGGTCTACATTCCATTTTTGAATAGCCGGGTGTACGTTCAAACTGTTTCCAATTACATTCACATGCATGCCATCTGTAAGGTTGGTTTTAAAAACAAGTATTTGCATAAAGAAATTTTAGTTTTTAAAGGGAATTCCAAATTATCCTAACTAAAAAAATTAAGAACTAGCCCGATCTTCACTCACCACTTACTACTCACTACTCACCTCCCGATAGCTATCGGGAGACCATTCACCACATTAAACTTCACGGGTAGAATCACTAGTCATGCCGCGGGATTCCTGCCTGTGCATATTCCACCTGGTACCACAACGATTTCTCCATTCAGCTTTAAATTTCTCTTTTTCTTCAGGAGTCATATTGCCCATTTTCTGTTGCATCCTTTGCTTCCATTGCCGCCCTCTTCCACCAAACCCACCATGAAAACCGCCAAATAATATTTTACTCAACAACAGAATACCCAGCGCCTGTAAAAATGTAATAGTTGTAACACCCAACACTGCCGGCAATATTGCATTCCACAGGGCCATTACAACAATGCCCACCGCCAGTGTAATAACAATAAAGAAGGTGACAAACATCAATCCTTTTTTTATCCAAAATTTTTTCATTGTATATATTTTTGTTTGCTACTTTGCAACCGGCTTTAGCCAGTCTTAATTTATCAGCAATTGTTTAATAATTTATTAATTCGTCTCTTATAATTTGTAATCTTTCTCTTAAGTGCACTACTGCATACCGTTTGCGGCTAATAAGTGTGGCCACACTTACACCCGTTATTGTTTCCAGCTCTTTAAAAGAAACGCCGTTCATTTCATGCTCTATAAAAACATCTCTTTGTTCGGCGGGTAGTTCATCCAGTGCCTGTTGCAGGCCTTCCCAAAAAATAGTACGCAGGTATTCTCTTTCAGGATTGGTATCTGACTGCAGCAAAATTTCCTGCCAGTCAAAACGACCTTCCTCGGTGGTGGATGATGTAAAAATATCATCCGCCAGCGGTAATTTCTTTTTGCGATAGCTATCTGTTATTTTGTTATTCGCTACTGTAAATAGCCAACTTGCTGCCTGGTTAATATTTTCTGCATTGCCGGCGTACTGGTAAAATACGTCCTGCAGTATATCTTCTGCATCTTGCGGACTGGCAACCCTTTTTTTAATAAAGCCCAGCAGGCGCCTGCTCATACTTTTAATAATATGGCTAATATCTTTATTATGCTCAGCACTCATTGCAGTTGGTATAGTCAGCACATCTTCCATGTATAAATAGATGACGAACCACGATTCTCGATATTTTAAAGATGAAAAATAATTTTTACAAAGGTTACTTGTTTTGCCGTTAAGGCGTTAAGACGTTTTTATTTCTTTTGTGTCTTAGCGTCTAAACGTCTTAACGACGGCTTACTCACTCCTAATTCTAAACAACTTACAATAACAAGCTAAGAACTCTTTTTCAGGTTGGGGAGCAGCCCGGTAATAATACCTAACAATGGTAAAAAGGCACAAATATGAAATACGTGCACAATGCCTGAATGGTCTGCCAGCCTCCCCAATAAGGCAGAGCCAATACCCGCAATACCAAAAGCAAAGCCAAAAAACAACCCGCTTACCATGCCAACCTTGCCGGGTATCAGTTCCTGCGCATATACCAGTATAGCTGAAAAGGCAGAAGCGATTATTACGCCTATTATTCCAGATAATATTCCTGCCCAAAAAAGATTGGCATGCGGCAATAACAATGTAAATGGTGCTGCACCCAAAATAGAGAACCAGATAACATACTTCCGTCCAAAACGGTCGCCCAATGGGCCTCCCATTAATGTGCCGGCAGCAACTGCAGCTAAAAAAGCAAAAAGGTATAATTGTGATTGTTGCACTGAAATTTGAAAACGTTCTATCAAATAAAAAGTAAAATAATTGGTCATGGATACCAGGTAGAAATACTTGGAAAATATCAACAGCAATAAAACAATTACCGCCATAATTATTTTTTGCTTTGATAAATGACGGTAATCTTCCACCACAGCACCTGTTTTACCAGATGCTCTTAATGCTATTTGACCTTTATACCAACCAGCCATTTTTAATAAAATAAAAATACCCAGTATTGCCACCAATGTAAACCAAATGATATGCCCCCGGCCATACGGGATAACGATTAGT
>JBGSIG010000831.1:0-2375 GCA_041742655.1 Ferruginibacter sp.
TCAGTATATAAAATACTCATGTTGCCGGAGGGATTGCCGGTTACATACAAAACAGAATCTTTATAGTTGCGTGCCGCCGGCGCATTGGAACCTTCGAAATACCATTTCTGTGGCGTAATAAAATTCCAGTGAAGTAAATCAGTTGAATGCCAGTAGCCCATAGACCTGGTAACAAACATATAATACTCATTGCGAAACTGCACCACCGCAGGATCGGCCCCGGACCGGTACGAAATATTTTTATCCGAGTTATAGATCATGTAAGTATAATCGATGTTAACCGGATTGCAATAGGTTTTCTGTTGAGCCGTTGCGCTCACTAATAAACTGAAAAAAACAAGTGTAAAAATGTAATATCGCATCTTGCTAATTTTTTTAAATACTATGTTGGCAAATTAGGTGTAAATATTTTGAAGGTTTTAGCATGATGCCGTTTTGATCAAATGCAGCATTTATAAACAGCTACTATTTCACTTCATTTTCGTACATCCATCTCAACTTCATTACTCGGCCGTTTGTTCTGCTATTTTAGCCAAGCCAATTTTTATTTCTTCATTTTGCATAAATAATTTCCACAACAAACCGGTGCGGTAATTTTCTATCATCACCACCATTGGTGCCTGGTTAAGGCCCATATATATTTCTGAACACCAGTTTTCGGTAAGGTTAAAGGCATCCCTGAAACCATATTCGCCCCATAAGAATTTGCCATAATTATTATAATAATTTTTAAGTGCTTTCATCGATGCTTTGGGTGTATAGGGAAACGACCCAATAGCGCCTGTGGGTGCAATCTTACCTTTGTCTTGCCACAGTACAGGTTCATCTGCCGAATAATTATAGGGCCCATCGCTTGCAGTAAGGCCCCAGCAACTGTCACTATAATTAAAATATTTTTTAGGATTTTCAATGCAATACTTATAATTGATCAGTGCAATATTTTTATTGTTGTCAAAATAGTTGGTGTATTTATCTTTTATAAAATGAGGGTCATAACCTAAGTATGAATACTGTGTAAAAAATAATGGGCCGCCGTTTGAAACGCCAACATCCAGTTTAATATTAAAATAGGTTTTACCGTTTTTGTATAATGCGCCATCTTTAGTACCACCCCAGTTTTCCCTGTATGCTCTTGCAAAACTATCCTGGCTGGCCCACCCGGTATAATACATAGATGCAGGCACAGCATGCGTTGGAGAAGCGATCGCTAATAAATAAGTAACCATTGTTTCGTTCCAGCCAATGAGGCGGTGGTTAATTATCCAGGCCTTATCAGGAGACCAATGCCAGTATAAAAATTTACTATCTGCAAACTGCCGGTACCAGTCCCACTCAATACGTTCCCATATTTTTGTGATGCTTTGCCGAATGGCTTTTTCCTCCTTATTGTTTTTATCAAAATATTCCTGTGCTGTTAACAATCCCTGCAATAAAAAGGAAGTTTCCACCAGGTCGCCGCCATTATCACGGGCTCCAAAAAAAGGTTCTACTTTGCCGGAAGGCCCATCAATGAAATGAGAAAAAGCACCATGAAATGTTTCTGCCTTTTCCAAAAAATTCACTATTTGCAGAAACCGCTTTACTGATTGTTCACGGGAAATAAATTTTCGTTGGGTGCCCACAATTAATGCCATTACTCCAAAGCCCGATGCACCGGTAGCAATCATATTGTGGCGGCCCAGTATATTTTCCTTTGCCAATCCGCTCACTTCTTCTGCAGCTTCCCAATAGTAACGAAAGCAGGCCTCTTGCACCATGGTCAATAAATCATCATCACTCATTGTTTTTGTTTCGGCCATTGCGGGTGCAGAAAGTTTTGATTCTTTATAATTTTTGTTTAAGAAAGAAATTCTGTATTGATATTTTTTTCCGGTGACGCCGGTAAAATCTGCATACCGGTTTATCATTTTTGTTTGAATACCTACAGGGGAAAATTTTCCATCATTTTGAGAGCGATAGATTTGAATATACTTTACAGCAGCATCTGTTACTCCCGGCCATTCAATATCTACATGTTTTGAATATCCTTTTGCTGAACTAATAACGGGAACTGTTTGAATGGTTTCTGCACCGGCATCAGACACAAATTCTATATCATCTATATAAATTGTAACAGATTTTGCTTTGAAAGAGTTTTGTGAAAAACGGACGCCGATAATACTTTTGACATTTCCGTTATCGGCTCCTGAAAATTTCTGAAGTGGAATTACTATCTGCTGCCAACCCTTATTTTTAGTTAACGAAAAGCTTTGTTGTGAAGAAACACTGCTATCCCTGTTTATTAACTGAATGGCTGGCAGGTCAGCGGATGTTATTGAAACATCATCTACATACATCCAACAAGAGAGAAATTTTGCAGGTGCAAAAAAATCCTG
>JBGSIG010000832.1:0-4039 GCA_041742655.1 Ferruginibacter sp.
CCGCGCCTGGCTGGTTCTGTATAGGGTCAAACTGCCTCGCAAACTTGCGCCCAGGTAAACATCCGGGTGCTTGCGGGTGCGGCGAACCATTTCAACGATATAGTTCTTGATCCCGCTCGAAACGTAGATCGACTTCACTTCCTGCTGGGCTTGGGTTAATTCCTCTGCCGAGACAATCTGCTCCAAACCCTCCAATGGATGCTGAAACTGCTGGTTTTCCAAGACCCTGATCTCTTCTGATGCATCCGGATATCCCAAACGCAGCCTTAGCAAGAAGCGGTCGAGCTGTGCTTCAGGCAGGGGAAATGTGCCTTCATACTCGATCGGGTTTTGGGT
The DNA here is from genome assembly GCA_041742655.1 of Ferruginibacter sp. GTDB lineage: Bacteria > Bacteroidota > Bacteroidia > Chitinophagales > Chitinophagaceae > Ferruginibacter. Next base: position 337 of record JBGSIG010000832.1, read on the forward strand.
TGCAAGAACAATAAATGGCTTCGGTAATAGATGTGTAATTCCATCGACCGTAACCTGCCGCTCTTCCATTACTTCAAATAAAGCAGCCTGTGTTTTGGCAGGGGCCCTGTTAATTTCATCTATTAAAACAATATTGCTGAAAACCGGCCCCGGCTTAAAATAAAATTCACCTTCACGGGGGTTGAATACGGAGGTACCTACTACATCGCTTGGCATAAGATCGGGTGTAAACTGTATCCTGGAAAAATCTACGTCGATAATTTTTGCCAGTAATTTTGCAGTAAGTGTTTTTGCAACACCGGGTACCCCTTCAATTAAAATATGCCCATCGCATAATAATCCTATCATTAGCAGGTCGAGCATTCTATGCTGACCTACTATTACTTTGCCTATTTCGGCCCGCATTGCAAACATTCGCTCCTGTATACCCGACAAGTCGGATCTTTGCTGAAAAACTTCTGGTTCCATTACATGTTGTTTTTATAAAAAAATTCTATTTGCTGATTTAATAATAATAATAGCTGATCGCTTACTACATCCGAATTGTGTATTATGTAAATGGATTCAAACAAGGCAACAGTAGTTTCCTTTGGCACATTCGCTTTTCTGCTAAGCGCTGTAATAAAATCATCGTTTACCTGGCTGCTGTTTAAATAATATTGTTTGCGAATGTGCTCCTGGAAATAAGTGATCATTTTTTCGGCAATATTGCGGTTGTCCTTTTTTTGTAAATACAAACGGCCGACTGTTTCTGTAAATGCCACTGTAGTATTGGTACTGGGCGAAATTTTTTCTATAATACGCTGCCTTCGTTTTGAGCCAAACAAAATATACAGGGCCAACAGCAATAACGCCAACCAAAACGCCCATGCTGTTGCGGGATGTTGCAGCAATAATTCTATGGCATTGCCGTTGCCTTTTGACGAGGCAGGATATTTTCGTTTGTTATAATAATCATCCCAATACAAATGTTGAGGGGTAGTATTATTAAGTGGCAAAAAACTCTGCAGGTATTGATAATTTTTTTGCTGCAGCAAAAAATAATTACTCAGGGCCCTTGGCTCGCAATGGAGGTAAAACCGCCCTTTTCCAAAAAATACTTCAATGAAATTTGCGTTTCCTTCCGCATTTCTACCAAGTACATTGGTAGTAGTGGTATCATAGGTTTCAAAATGATTTGTCATCGGAAAATAAAAATACGAATAGGCCGACGAATCCTGGTAAATAGTTTGATCAGTTTGCACAGAAGTATTTTTCAGGCTCGCTAAATCTCTGTTATTAAACAATGCACGGGCCCTGCTGCAACTAAGTGAATCAAGCAATCCACCATCTATATTTTCGCTGCTGATGAACAAAAGATTTCCTTCACCCACGTAGTTAAGCATCGACCTTGTACCCGCATCTGACAAAAATAAATTTTTACTGATTGTAATGTAGATGGATGCCGTATCAGAAATATCCCGCCACACAGATTCAAAATTGTCCTTGCGGATATTCACTTCGTTGTTGTAAAATAATTGCTGTACCTGGTTATAGAACACATAGCTGCCGAAAGGGTTCTTGTCTATTTTTGAATACGTTTCTTTTAGCGACGGCAATGCAGGCTGTTTTTGGCGGCACGATGCAACCAGCAAAACCCACGACAATAAAAAGACGGTATATGATAATGGCTTTCTCAATACAACTGTAGTTGGCTGTTAAACTGTTTGAAATTATTTTGAATTGCAAAGAAGATGCTTTCAGATACTTCAAAACCGCCGTACCACGCATATTCATAGTTCAAGGTTAAGGAAGCAAATTCATTTTTGTATGGTTTATTAGTCAATTCTGTTACATATTGATAATTGGTTTTTTCAGGGGCAAATTGTATGGCATTTTTAAGAGATAACTTTTGCAACGCCTGCAGGTAATGATACCTTATTGCCAGCCGGTAATTTTGTGCAGTTGTTGCCTGCGCAATCAGTTTGTTATAATCGGTGGTGGCAAGCATGTGTTCCTCTTCCTCCACATGTATATTTGTAACATTGCTGGTGGCGGTTGGCCGTTGAAAAATGCCTTTTGTAAAAAAGAGCTTGTACAAAATAAATCCAATAAAAAGGCAGGCCAGTATCCAAAAGAAAACTTTGGTAACCGGTGAAAAGAAAAATCTTGCAAGCCAAGAAAGATTTACGGAAGATGACTTCGTTTTGGTTTGTTCCGTTTTTTGCAACTCTTTTAAAAGACTATCTAAATTTTTAGCATAGGCAAAAGATGATGCATTTTTTAATGCCTCGGCAGAATCATTAACCACCAGCAACTGGCTTTTTCTTACGGCACTGTCGGCTACTATTTCCTCCTGCATCTGTCCTTTCTTTTTTATATCAAACGCCAGGGCTTTTGCGGATACAGAATCAGCCTGCATTACAGAGGAGTCGGCATACACGTAATCCGTTTCCTGCGCCCTGCAATAAAGGCTGCAAAAAATAAGCAGGGCTGCGGATATCAACAATTTTGTAAACCTCATTGTAATTTTAAATGCAATTTTATTACACCGTCTTTTTGTAATTGGCAATTTTTTTATGAAGGCGAATAGGGTAAATAACAAAATACCAAAGTATGAACGACAACGACCCTACAAGAATAGCAGCGCTTACCCAAACCGGTAAACCAATATTGTTTTCCTTATCAAAGGTATTGCTCATTAAATGTGTTACATAACTTTCAAAAAAAGCCGCTACAATAAACACCGGCACAAGGATGATCATTATCTTTAAAGCATCTTTAATAGCCATTTTAAAGGAAATCTTCCTTGAAAAGGTACCCGGAAAAAGAATGCCCCTTGCAATAATAAATCCCGCTGTGGACGCTATTACAAAAGCCAATATTTCTAAGGTTCCGTGTACCCATATTACCATTACAGAACTTAACCCCAGCCCTTTTGCAAAAAACATATATTGAAAACAGCCCAGCATTAATCCATTTTGCCACATCGCAAAAATAGTTCCCAGCCCGGCAAGCAAACCACCAATTACCATCAGCAGCGCTACAAAACTATTGTTCATTGCAATGTACACAAACATAGTAAACGGGTTGTCGCTTTTGTATACACCAAACGGGTCGCCTTTTGCAATATTTTCTTCCGTCATATCTACATAATTATCGCCAAGCACACCCCTGATAAATGACTCGTCTTTTATTGAACCAAACAAACCTATCAAAATAAAAAGTAAAAAAACAAGAAACGTAAAGAGTAAAACTTTATGGTATTTTCTGAACAAAAGCGGCAATTCAAATTTCCAAAAAGTAAAAATTCTGAGATATTTTTCTTTTTTGTTCTGATAAATATTCTGATAAATACCTGCGGCTATTCCATTTATCCATCGGGTAACCTTGCTGTTGGGGTAAAATGTTTTAGCGTATGACAGATCGTCCACCAGGGTGATAAACCGCTCCGCAGTTTCATCAGGGTCGTCTGTTTTTACCTGCTGATAGTTAGTCCACTTATCAACATTTTTTTTAATAAACATTCCTTCACGCATTTGATAAAAATAAAGAAATTTCGTGTTAAAAATTATAAAGGGTGCATTTAAAATTACCACCTTGCTTTGCCGCTTGTGAGCGGTTCCTCAGCCTGCGGCTGAGAAATGTTAAATGGCCGTTGAGACGTTAAGGCGATAATAAATCAAAGAAAAAAAACGTCTTGACGCCTCAAAGCAAAAAAGAC
>JBGSIG010000833.1:0-2681 GCA_041742655.1 Ferruginibacter sp.
GCCATATTGAATTTTTATCTTCCTTGCCAATGAGCGCTACCGGAAAAATTTTGAAAAAAGAATTGAGGAAGTAAAAAGTTTTATAAAACCCGATAGCTATGGGAACGTGTAATAAAATACCTACCTTCAAAAATTGATTCAACATATAAATTATGAACTGTAAAAAACTATCGATTGCCGCACTGTCATTGTTACTGTTGATAAACATAACAACCACCGCACAAAAAGCCCAATCCCTCGCCACAAGCACCCCTGAAAAAGAAGGTGTTTCTTCAGAAGCCATCATCAACTTTTTAGACGCTGCCAATAAAAGCAAAAACGAGTTTCACAGCATTATGATATTGCGCCATGGCAAGGTAATAACCCAAGGCTGGTGGACCCCTTATGCACCCGACCTGAAGCATACCATGTACTCGTGCAGTAAAAGTTTTACGGCTACCGCAGTAGGTTTTGCCATTAGCGAAGGCAAGCTGAAACTTTCCGATAAAGTAATATCATTTTTTCCTAACGACTTACCCGATACGGTGAGCGCCAACCTCGCCGACCTTACCGTAAAAGATGCGCTGATGATGAGTGATGGCCAGGAACCCGACCCAACATTTAGTGTTGCCAGCAGGGACGATAATTGGGTGAAAGGCTTTTTAGCTGTGCCGGTAAAATACGATCCCGGCACCACCTTTTTATACAATTCATTGGGCACCTATATGCTGTCGGCTATTGTACAAAAAGTAACCGGACAACAGGTGATAGACTATTTAACCCCAAGATTATTTGACCCATTGGGCATAGAAGGCATGGACTGGGAAGTAGATCCGAAAGGCATTAACACCGGTGGCTGGGGACTTAGAATTAAAACAGAAGACATGGCAAAATTTGGCCAGCTGTTTTTGCAAAACGGAATGTGGAAGGGCAAACAGATTTTACCTAAGGGTTGGGTTCAGGAAGCTTCTACATTAAAAATTATACAGCACCCGCAATACTCCCAGGCAAAAAGAGATTCAAGCGATTGGGAACAGGGCTATTGTTACCAGATGTGGCGCTGTCGTAATAATGCTTATAGAGGCGATGGCGCTTTTGGCCAGTTTATAATTGTGATGCCCGACCAGGATGCAGTGATAGCCATTACCGCGGAAACACCCGACATGCAGGATGAAATAAATTTAGTGTGGCAATATTTGCTACCCGGCATGCACAACAAAAAATTGCCCGCCAATAAAACGGCACAGGCTGCACTTAAACAAAAATTGGCATCGCTTGCTGTGGCGCTGCCTGCTAAAACCACCTCTCCTTTGGCCGTTAATAATACCTGGCTGATAGACCCCAACAGTGCACATATAGAAAGTTTGTTTTTCAATTTTCAGAACGACCGATGCGTTGTTAATTTAAATACTGATAACAATTTTTACCAGTTAACTTTTGGCCAGGGCAGTTGGTGGCCTGGACAAACAACCAAACGTGGCCCCTCTTTAGTAGCCGGTGCAAAAGCAAGTTTTGTTGGACTGCCACCGCTAAAAATTGACGGTGCATATACCTGGAAAGACAAGAACACATTGATACTAACTCTGCGCTATATTGAAAGTCCTCATACTGAAAAAATGACCTGTGTTTTTGATGAAAAGAATATTAACATTACTATTGAAAACAGTTTTGATTACGGTAGTAAAAAATTGGAATTGAAAGGTGTGGTGAAGGAATAGAGAGGGGTTGTACAACAACTTGGAAACGAACATGGCACTTGCAAAAATTATTTTAGCCAAATATGATTGCGTTTATTTTTTTAACACCAAAAAATCAACAACTTACAAATATTGCCGCAAGTTTAGAGATACCAAAAACTTTCGCATATTTACAAGTAAGCAGCAAGCCTAATGACACACTATATGAATTCAAAAATTGTTGGACAACTTAGTCCTATTGATTTCGACCCGGACTTTTTTTATAGCAAGCCGTTTCCAATTCCTTACTTTGACAATAAAGAACTTAAAGTTGGATTTATTGAGGCTAAACATCAAACGTATTTCGACGCTGCTGACAAAGTGTTGGAAGACTTCATGGGGTTAAGTTCGGTTGACAGAATAAAGCATTCGGACATTGTTTATCATTACTATTCCGAGACTTTGAAATATCGCTATACAAAGCCATTAGGCATTAAGACAGCAAAAGACGTTTGGAATTTTGTAACGCCTACAGAAATAATTATTCATTGGGACGAAGACGCCAATTTTTATTTATGTGTTTCGTGTGAATGCGAATGGGAAGTAGAACATGGCCTTCAATTAGTATTTGCAAATGGACAAACTTTGACAAGAGCAAGCGGGAACGACGGACACTTTACCGACTAAAGGCCGGCTGCTTACATGGAGTTTTATGCTATTGGGGCTGGACAAACAAACATCAGCTAATAGCAAAGCCAGGCATTGGTTTCAGCAGGACAAACATCTTTGAACTTTTGTAATAACAATGAACATTTAATTATAGATTTAGCATCGGTTTTGGGCGGACGGAAGGAAATATCCCAACAGCCCTGGACGTTGGGCGCCATTCCCCCTATTCCTCAAACAGAATTAAATTCTTTGGCTAACGGGACGTAGAGTTTACGAACTTTATGCAGACTCTCTGTAAGGCCGATTTAAGCATTGGTGGTTTACAACCCCGGGCGTCATTCTGGTTGAAATGCAATG
>JBGSIG010000834.1:0-2524 GCA_041742655.1 Ferruginibacter sp.
TGAGAGTTATTCAAAGCGTTTACAGTAACCAAAAAGAATTCACTCAAGATTTCTTTTCAAAAAAAAAAATAGAGTCGTCAAATAACTCCCTTTAGGGAATGGGGGTTATTCCGTCCTCAAACTCTTTATCCCGCAAAGGCGGGATCTCCGCCCTTACATCCTTCAGGTTATTCACTTCGTAAAGCTGCGACCGGGTTTGCCACCGCCGCCCTTATTGCCTGGAAACTTAACGTAACTAATGCAATAACAAAAGCTGCCAAAGCCGCCAGGCCAAACACCCACCATTGTATATTGATTCGATAAGCAAAATCCCGTAACCAGTTGTGCATAACAGCCCAGGTAACAGGGATAGCTATTACAAATGAAATCAATACCAATTGTAAAAAATCTTTTGAAAGAATGTATAAAATATTTTGAATCGATGCGCCCAACACTTTTCTAATGCCGATCTCTTTTGTGCGTTGTAATACATTAAAGGCCGACAAACCCAACAATCCAAAGCAGGCAATAATGATGGCGAGAAAAGCAAAGAGGCCAAACACTGTTCCAAACTGTTCATCCGCTTTGTATTGCTGATCAAAAACTTCATCCAGAAAATAATAATTAAAAGGATCCGCAGAAAAATGTTTGTTCCAGGTTTTTTCAACAGCGGCAATGGTTGTTGCCGTATTGGCCGTGGTTATTTTTATCGAATACGCATTCCTGTTATCCGGCCTTAAACGAAATACCATTGGCTCAATAGCTTTTTGTAAACCCTGGTGATGGTAGTTGGCAAGGATGCCTACAATTTTTGCGGTATCGCCGGCAGAAATGATATTTTCATTCACTGCTTTGGCCGGATCTTCAAACCCCAACAATTTAGCAGCATTTTCATTCAACAAAATGGCTCTCTCATCCGACGGATATTCTTTCGAAAAATTTCTTCCTGCTTTTATTTCTAAACCAAATGATGGAATAAAATCGTAATCAACACCAATGTTGTACAGCGTAAAAGAACCTTTACTGTCTTCTGAAATTCTCCGGCTGCCATTCGTCCAGTAAATTTCATTCCCCATTACACTTGATGATGCTGCTACGTTTTTAACATCTGGTATTTTTAACAGGTCATTTTTAAATGGCTGAAACGAATTTTGATACAGAGAATCTGAAATAGAATTGGCTCCGTCAAGCACCAGTGTTTGATTGATATTGGCGCCCAGCTTTTGCTTGCGCATGTAATTCACCTGCTGAAAAACTATGATGGTTCCCGCTATCAAAACCACTGACGTGGCAAACTGGCCCACAATAAGGCCTTTTCGCAACACAATACCACCCTGGCTATTCTTAAATATGCCCTTTACTACCTGCAGGGGTTTAAAGCCGGATAAAACAAAGGCCGGGTATATGCCCGACAACAGGCTTCCGGTTAAAAACATGGCCGCAAATCCAAGCCAGTAATTTTTGGGCAACGAGAACCCGGCGGCTATTGAATGCCCGGTTAATTGATTGAACCATGGCGCTAAGAGAAAAGCAAACACCAAGGCGAATATGAAAGCTACCAGGTTCAACACCAAACTTTCTACAAGAAACTGCCCTACCAGGTGGCTGCGCAATGCGCCAATCACTTTTCTAACCCCAACCTCCCTTGCTCTTTCCATAGACCTTGCCGTAGCCAAATTTATATAGTTGATCCAGGCAATGCCAATAATAAAAAAAGCAATCATAAAAAGAAAAGACACTGATTGCCCGTTGCCATTGGCCTCTGCCTCCTGGTTAAAATTAGAATACAGGTGAATATCAGGGAGTGGAATAATATAAAGTTCGGAAACACTGCTATTTTTTATTGCCCACTCCCGGTTGTTCATGTACTTGTTGCAGTATGCCGGTAATTTAGATTGAAATTTTGCAAGATCTGTACCCGGTTTTAGTTGCAGGTAAGTGTAAAAGTCATACCAGCCAAAACTTGTTTCGGTGACGTTACTGGTGTCGCCCGACTGCCGCAACACGTCTGCCAACGTAGCATAAGAAGCAAGATGATTAATGACAAGATGTGAATTTGATGGAAAATTTTTAAAAACACCCGACACTTCAAACGTTGTCGAAAATTCGGGATCACGAACAGCCAATCTTTTTCCCAGCGCATCTTTATCTCCAAAATACTTTTTCGCCATTTCTTCCGACAACAAAATTTTATTTGGCCCATTCAGCGCCGTTGCGGGATTGCCTTTAATCAACTGCACATTGAACATGGAAAGAAAAGACGCATCAGCAAAGTATCCTTTATCTTCTTTGAATTTAACATTGCGTTCGTCATTAGCCAGTACAAGTTCTGCGTCGTGCAGGCGGCAAAAATTCTGCACTTCAGGAAAATCGTTTTTCATGGTAGGGCCAAAAGCAGGATAGGAAGTGGCCGATTTCCATGCAAGTTTACCCTGGCGATAACTGTCCAGCCGCAACCGCACTATCTCATTTGCGCTGGTCTCAAATGTGTCATAGCTTCTCTCAAAAGCAACATACTGAAATATGAGCAGGCAGCAGGTAATAC
>JBGSIG010000835.1:0-3220 GCA_041742655.1 Ferruginibacter sp.
TACTATTAAATCGAGCGCCCCCATTGTTTCTTCCAAAGGTGTAGCAGGGTCGGGACGATGATGATAAAAAATATCTACATAATCCAGTTGCATTCTTTTTAAACTTTGATCAAGACTGGCCACTAAATATTTTTTAGACCCCCAATCGCCATAAGGCCCGGGCCACATACCCCAGCCTGCTTTGGTGGTGATAATTAACTCATCCCTGTATGAAACAAAATCATCTTTGAAAAGCTTTCCGAAATTCTCCTCTGCCGATCCGGCGGGAGGGCCATAATTATTTGCAAGATCAAAATGCGTGATACCGTTATCAAAAGCAGTACGTAAAATATTCCGGGCGTTTTCTATATTATCAATGTGTCCGAAATTATGCCACAAACCGAGGGAAAGGGCTGGTAATAGCAATCCGCTATTTCCGCAGCGGCGGTATTCCATAGTTTGGTACCGATTTTCGTTTGCCAAGTATTGCATTGTATTGATATTATTTTTAAAATGTATTCTTTTAGAAATTTCAGTTCACGTCTGCTTCCGCTAATGCTTTTACCATTATTTCCAAATCGGTAGTTCCCCTAAAACCACTGAAGCCAACGCATAATTTTGTACCGTTTTTCATTCGTAAAGGCTGGCCACCTTCCCAACCAATTAAATCAGGAGCCTCAATGCCGTTGGCATTTTCGCCAACTTCTTTGTTGAATACCAGCCTTTCATATTCACCCGTTTTTACACCGGTAAGCCATACCTGGCTGGCTTTTGTCCACGCTACTTTATAAGACTGCCTTAGTCTTGGCCTGTTAGTACCAAACATTTTACCGTGCACAAGGCCGTCCTCATCAATAATGCATACCGCCAGGTTCCCGTTCGAAATACATTGGTCTTCGGGATTATTCATGTAAGCGGGTATCATCTTTTCAATGGAATCAAATAGCCTGCCGATTGTTGTTCTTAATTCCTTATTCTCCATGCTAATGTTATTGTGTTTTAAGAATACGATACTTGTTAAACAGATTGTCGTGCTGTGAGCTTAGTGGAGGTGGATCATTTCTGCCTACATTTTTTAATTAGCCCTTGAAATGACCCTGCATATGAAAGTAAGAAGGAAAATACAATTTCATTTTATACATAACAATCGTTTTGGTTTTGAAAAATAAATTCTTTCCCACCGCAAAATTGACGAAAATACAGTAGGGGTAACCTTAATCGGGTATATTTATCTGCTACAACGTTGTAGATAAAATGTAGAAAATCATAGGAATATTTTACCACCTTTAAGAAGTTATAGTTTCTGAAAAAGCGAACAATTACCATTTAAATATGACTCTTAAAGAAATTGCCAGCCACCTGATTCTATCATTTTCCACAGTGTCAAAAGCACTGCATGACAGCCATGAAATAAGTGATGTCACAAAAAAACTGGTAATGGCAAAAGTAAAAGAACTCAATTACAAGGTAAATCCTTTAGCAAGCAATTTACGAAAACAAAAGAGTAAAACCATTGCGGTGGTGATACCCGAAGTGGTTAATGATTTTTTTGGCCCGGTTATCAACGGCATTGAATCTATATCGCAGGAAAAGTGATATCATGTGATGATATACCTTACGCACGAGGATATGAAAAAAGAAGTAGCTATAACTAAATTATTACAAAATGGAAGGGTTGACGGAGTGCTTATATCCATCTCTGAAAAAACTTCAGATGTCTCGCACCTGGAGGAATTGAAAAAAAAGGGAAATACCACTTGAATTTTTTGACCGGGAGGCAGACCACATAGCTGTGCCAAAAGTTACTACTGATGATTACAATAGTGGATTAAATGCTACGGAACACCTGATTAAAAATGGATGTAAACGGGTAGCCTTTTTATCCATATCACAAAGCCTTTCTATCAGCAACAAAAGAATGAATGGGTATATAGATGCAATAAAAAAACACCATTTAGCAATAGACAACAGCCTGATTGCAGCATGCACGGGCAACGATGAGAAAAATAAAAACCTGATACATTAATTAAAACAAAAAAAAGGCCGGATGGCATATTTACTTGTGTAGATAAGCTGGCTATTGATACTTATGAAATAAGTGAAGAGTTAAAATTAAAGATACCGGATGACGTTAAAGTAATTTGTTTATCAAATTTAAAAACAGCCAGTTTATTAAACCCTTCAATGACTACTATCACACAGCCCGCTTTTGAAATGGGCAGAGAGGCTGCCGCAATTTTATTTAAACTGGTGGAAAAAAAAGGGCATCATTTTCTTTTAGAAAAAACAATCGTTAATTCAGCATTGATAGTTCGAAATTCTACAAAAGGTAATACATCTTTACAATAACCTGACCGTACTTAATAATAAATGGCCAGGTTTATAATGTAAGTTTTTTTATTCTTTTTGGCGTCTTCACTTTCACATCAGAACCTTTAGCCAGAAATACTGAAACTGGTTGTATGTGCTCAATAAAAGGAACAAACACAGCTCCATATAATTTTTCAACATCGCAGTTAAGTTTGTAATCTTTAACCGGGTACACCTGCCAACGCGGATGCACCAAAGAATACTCAATGGTAGTTTTGCTGTTTAGCTTATTATAACCAAAGTAATGTTCAAAAATAAATTCTTCAGCCGAGCCCGGGGCCATATCCAGTAATTCAGTATCAGCTTTTATCCACAGGGAGTTCCATTGCTGCTTGTTCTTTTTCCAGCTGTATTCCACCTCCAGTTGTTCATCTACTTCATTGATGATATGGTACATTTTGGCGGTACTGTAATGTTCGTTATAAAAAAGATTGGCCATAGCAGCCACTAAAAACTGCGGCACAATCTCCGAAACAAAACCAACACCTCTTCTCCAGTTTTTACCATCAAAATATTTAATATAGTAACGCAGGTTCACTTCTTCAAAATTTATAAAGCCTGGCCATTTGATGCCCACCACTTTCGTATTGTTAAATAAAAAACCAACTACACTTACAATTGCTTTGCCCTCAAATAAATCTATTTCAGTATAAGGTGGCAAATGTGGTTGTAATATCGCTGCATCCACTTCATAATTAAACATGGCAAGATATTCCCAACGGGCTGATAAAAATATTTTTGAGGACATACTACATTATTTTTTGTGGTTGTATGCCAGGCTTTGCATACGGGTAACGTTTAATCAATTCTGTTGTGTAATACCCATCAATACCGTTGCTGCAAATAGAAGCTGCTTTATCCAGGTTAAGAA
>JBGSIG010000836.1:0-4928 GCA_041742655.1 Ferruginibacter sp.
TTCAAAAACTGGTTCCTGGTAATTATTTTGTAAGGATATTGACACCAGATGGTGAAGCAACAAATTTACCTTTCATCAAACACTGATTTTATTAGATACGTTAAAAAAGGGTACAACATTTTGTACCCTTTTTTAGTATTACTCATGCAAGAAAATACATGAAGAAACAACCTTTCCAATATTGTGTTAGCTTATCACCTGCCACAAGCCATAATATCTGCTTTTAATGCTTCGTTAAATTCAACTTCTTTCACCAGGTTTTCCAATGAAATATGCATCCTGTAGTTCCAGTAATGCTTCGATTCTGCCGGTATATTTATACGTTCCTCATTGGGATCGGTTCTGCGAAGAATTTTACTGATTCCCAAAATATCCTGCAGTTGAAAAATGCACCACATAGCCGGAGAATACAAATGCTGCACCAAAATTTCTTTGTTGATATAAGGCTCGCAATAAAAAGGTGCCGCGCCATAATGCCCGAGCATATTGTTGTAAAACTGCTGCGTTTTAGCAGGGTCTTCCTGCCACCATCCGCGTATAGTACTCATATCGTGCGTGGCAGGTGTTACCACGCTTAAATAGGGCGCATCGTTGGGATGAAAAAAAACAGTGCTGGTTTGTTTTGGCATCCTTTGTATTTCAAGACTCAACATACCTAACTGCTGCATTACATCCGGCACACAATCCGGCACCATTCCAAGGTCTTCGCCGCAAACCAACATATCGGTGCTGCTTTTTAATTCGGGCAATTTTCGCATTGCCTCCTGTCTCCAAAAATCATCCTGCCTCCGAAAAAAATAATTTACATAAAGTTCTTTCAACTTCTGCTTGCTCCACTCGTCAAGATCACTAAACGATGACGTGTTGTCCATTCCAATTCTAAAATGAAACCGCTGCATATTGGAACCTTCCTCTTCAAATAAAATAACATTGCTTACAAGATCAAACAGCCCCTGCTTTATATGTCTGCCGACTTCCGTATCCTGTTGCCCGGTAAAATAATCTTCTATCTTCCTTTGGGTATCATATGCCGGCTTAAGTTCCAATAACCCGTCCACCGGGGTCAAAAAGTTTTCTTTCACAAAATTTGCCAGGTGGCCTAGCCGATCATTCAATATTGATTCTGTAATATGTGGTTTACAATAACGATGGTACTGAAAAGTAATATTATTTTGAAACAGTTCATTGATGTGTATTGGAATAGCGGGAACAAAACGCCCCATAATTCCCTCTACGGCATTTAGGGGAACGCTCCATATTCTAAAAAAGCCGAGTATATGATCGATTCTAAACACATCGAAATATTCACTCATCTGCTCAAAACGCTGACGCCACCACGCAAAATTATCTTCCTGCATTTTTTTCCAATTGTAGGTGGGGAAGCCCCAGTTTTGTCCTTTTACAGCAAAGTCGTCCGGCGGTGCCCCTGCCTGCTCACTCATATTAAATAACCCTGGTGCCATCCATGCATCGCAACTGTAACGATAAACTCCTATGGGTAAATCGCCCTTTACTACAATACCATTTTTATGCGCATACAATGTGGCCTCCTTTAATTGCAGGTGCAAATGATATTGAATAAAATAATGCAACGCAATTTCGTCGTAATGCGGCTGCTCAGGCGATGCCAGTTCCTGCACTGCTTCTTCATCATAAACACTGTATTGCGGCCAGCTGTTATAATCGGCTGATTTAAATTTATCCCTTAAATAGCAAAAAACAGCATATGGCACCAGCCACTCACGATTGAAATCGAAGAATTCAAAATATTTCATATCGTCTTTAAATGCTTCTTTTCGCAGGTCGAAAATCTTTCTGATTGTATCAAATTTAAACTGCATCACCCGTTCATAATCAACGGTGGGCAATGCATTCAATTCTTTTTGAATTGGCTTCAATTCTTTTAAAATATCGCTGTGTTTACTTCCCGCAACTTTTGAAAGGTTTAAAAACAAAGGATGTAAACCAAACGCAGAGATGGCCGAGTATGGATAAGAATCTAACCAGGTATGAGTAGCTGTGGTATCATTAACAGGCAGCAGTTGAATTAATTTTAAACCCGTTTCTTTTGCCCAATCAACCAATAATTTAATATCGGTAAATTCACCTGTTCCAAAACTGCTTCTGCTCCGCAGACTAAATACGGGGATGGCAACGCCGGCCCCCTTCCAATTATTGGATTGGATTCTTACAAATCCATCATGCAGAATGGTGCATTTACCTTTGCCACTATCCCCTGGCAACAGGCGATTTTCACCAGTTTCAAAACGAACAAACTTTTTTTGCACCACATCATAAACACCATATTTGTAAGTTAACGGAAAAGTTTCGTTTGAAAGATTGATTTTTATCGCATACCAATCTTCGCTGCTTCCAAGCAGTAGCGGCTTGACAGTATTCCAATTGCCGAGCGTTTTACCACTGCCAGTGATGCACAGCGATTCATTTTCTTTCAATAAAGGATATTTCACTTTAAATTCGTGGGAGGCGTTACTCTCCCAATTAGTTTTTTCAGGAGCTGCTTTTGACTTTAACAAAACATCCTTAAAAGGTTTGGTGTAAAAGGCATTTTCAACCGCACCCGCATGGTTCCAGGTGTCAATCAAAGTTACTTCCGTAATATCGATCCCATAAAAATCAATGTTCTTTTCGTCTGGCCCTTCACTTATTTCTGCACCTCCAATGTCTTTCAATATATAGCGATATTCAATATTACAGGGATCAATATCCATATCTGAAATTTCAACCCGACAATGGCAGAACTGGTCGTTTAAATATTGTAGAGGGACGGCTTTAGATATATCATTATTGCCTAAAGCATCAGTATTGCCTGAAACAAAAATTGTTTGCCCAAAATGGGTTCTAAACCGCAGGTAAAAGTTAAAGGTCATTTGTCAAGCATGTTAATGTGCAGCAATATATAAATTCTTTGCAGCACTATGTAAAAATTACACAATAATAAAATAAAACCGATATATTGTTTGGTCAATGATGAACTTGAAATAGAAGTTTACTTAAAAAAAAGATTATTGTAAATCATAACGAAACTTTATTTGTTGGTTTGCCTTATTTTTGCCAAAAATAATTATCAATGGAAACAACAAACAAATCAACTGGCCTTTATTGGATATTATTCTTATTGTCGATAGTTGGGCTGGTGGTAACATATATATACGCCGGCGGTTATGCGTCAATGGTACTTCCTTTCAATTTCACCTTTTTTGCAAAGGCGTTAGATCTTATGTAATTATTTAAGGCTTTTTATAATGGTTGCAAATTCAGCAGCCATTAAGGAAGCGCCCCCTACAAGACCCCCGTCTACATCAGGTTGGCCGAATATCTCTTTTGCATTTGCCGCTTTTACGCTGCCTCCATACAAAATTGAGATGCTGTCAGCTACTTCGTTTCCATACTTCGATGCCAATACACCTCTAATGTAGGCGTGTATTTCCTGCGCCTGTGCGCTGCTAGCTGTTTTTCCAGTACCTATTGCCCATATTGGCTCGTATGCTATTACAAAACCACTTATTTGTTCAGGGGTTAAATGAAAAAGACTTTCTTTAATCTGAGTCTCTACATAACTATTTTGGTTACCTGCTTCCCTTATTTCAAGTGCTTCACCACAACAGAAAATTGGTTTTAAACCATATTCAATACAAATGTTTATTTTTTCGGCAAGCATTTCATTTGTTTCATTAAAAAACTCCCTTCTTTCACTGTGGCCTAAAATAACATAGTCAACTGCAATGCTTTTTAGAATTTCCGCACTTACCTCACCCGTGTAGGCGCCCGAAACTTTATTGTAACAGTTTTGAGCTGCCACAAAAACATGTGGGTTATCCCCTATCATATTTTTAATGCTTACCAGATAAGGAAACGGAACAGCAAAAACTACCTGCTGACTTTCACCCAGCTCATTTGAAGCTTTTAATAACTCTTCTACTAATATTTTCCCCTGTTGCACCGTAAGATTCATTTTCCAGTTAGCGGCGGCGATTTGTTTTCTCATTGTATTTTTATTTATTGATTGTAAAGTTCATTTAAAAAAAATTTCTGCTGTTCAGAAATTATATCACCTTTCAATTTCTTCCAGTTGGCAATATCCTGCAAAGCTTTCTCAAAAGTATATCTTTCTTTTCCCCATGTAAAATCATTTATCAATTTTGGAGGAAAACCGCTGCCAAAAATATTACAACAAACGCCAACAACCGTACCTGTATTAAACGAAGTATTGATGGCAGTCCTGCTGTAATCGCCCATTAACAATCCACACTTTAATCCCATTTGCTCGTAGGTTTTTTTTTTATTGTTCCATACCCTTACCGGCGATGCTGTATTCTTCATATTAGAAGTGGTGGTACCGCCACCCAGGTTGCACCATTCTCCAATTACACTATCACCTAAATATCCATCATGTGCTTTATTGCAATTGCCAAACAGCACAGAATTTTTAATTTCTCCGCCGGCTACACAATTTGGTCCAATAGTGGTAGCCCCATATATTTTACTCCCCATTTTTAATGTTGCACCTTCACATAAAGCAAATGGCCCTCTTATAGTACAACCCTCCATTATCTCTGCATTTTTTCCAATATAAACCGGCCCCATAGACGCATTAATTGTACAATATTCCACTTTAGCTCCCTGCTCTGCAAAAATGTTTTCAGGGGCAATTATGTTGTTTGAAGCAGACAGCCGTTGAGAAGTTCTTCCCCGGGATAGTGCTTCAAAATCTTTCCTTATAGCCCAATCATTCAATAGAAAAATATCCCAGGGATAGTCAATGTGCTTTATAGCTCCATCTACGGCTAATTTCTTTTCAAAAACCGAGGCCAATATTGCATCTGCGGTATCATGCGATGGAATAATATTTGCCGGGATATTGAACGCATTACCATCTTTATTTTTCTCACTGCCTTCCTTTATTA